>NZ_DAOLGP010000017.1:0-80299 GCF_035329545.1 Candidatus Neomicrothrix sp. | reverse complement strand
CCGGACGTATCGACGAAGTCGAACATGTGTCCAGTATGAAGAGGGCCTGTGACAAGGAGGACTGTCAGCCGAGGCCGACACATGTGACCCGTGCCACTCGGACGGCAACCGGGTCAGGCCTCCCAAGATGGCCATGGCTGGGGACGCAAGGGCAGGAATGGGGGCTCTTCCCCTGATGAAACAGAAAAAGCCAAGGCACCGGTGTCGGCGCCTTGGCTTCTTCGTACTCGGTTGAGGATCGCGTCAGTCGAGGGCCACACCCACCGACCCGCTGGGCCCCCTACTTATCGAAGTCGAGACCCAGCATTTCGATAGCGTTGCCGCGCATCAGCTTGTAGATCACGTCCTCGGGAAGGTGACCCATCAGCTTCTCGGCCACCTCCTTGGAGTGCGGCCAGGTGGAGTCCGAGTGCGGGTAGTCGGTCTCGAAGCAGATGTTGTCCACCCCGACCTTCTCCAGGTTGTCCAAGCCGTACTTATCGTCGAAGAAGCACCCGTAGATCTGGCGGTAGTAGTAGGTGGACGGCGGCTCGGGCACGTTCTCACCGAAGCCACCCCACGCCCGGTTCTCCTCCCAGACATTGTCCGCCCGCTCGAGGATGTAAGGAATCCAGCCGATCTGGCCTTCGGAGTAGGCCAGCTTCAGGCTGGGCAGTCGTTCCAGCCAGCCGGAGAACAGCCAGTCGGCCATCGAACTCATGGCGTTGCCGAAGGTGAGCGTGGAGCCCACCGCAGCCGGCGCATCGGCCGAAGTCGACGGCATCTTCGAGCTGGATCCGATGTGCATGTTGATGACCGTGCCGGTCTCTTCGCACGCCCGGAAGAACGGCTCCCAGTAGTCGGTGTGGATCGACGGCAGGTTGAGGTACGGCGGGATCTCCGAGAAGCACACCGCACGCACCCCGCGCTCGGCGTTGCGATGAACCTCGGCGGCAGCCAGCTCGGCATCCCAGAGCTGAACGATGGTCAGCGGGATCAGGCGACCCTCGGACCCGGCACACCACTCCTCGACCATCCAGTCGTTGTAGGCCTTGACGCACAGGTCGGACAGCACCTTGTCGTCGGCTTCCATAAACGTCTGACCGCAGAAACGGGGGAACGACGGAAACGACATCTGCGCTTCGGTGTGGTTCATGTCCATGTCGGACAGCCGGGCGACCGGGTCGTAGCAACCGTCACGCATCTCCTCGTAGGTAATGCCCGTGACCTTGACCTCTTCGCGACTGAAGCCGGCCGCGGCCGACAGCCGGGTCTGGGGCACCCGCTTGTCCTCGTACAGCCACCAGTCGCACAGCTCGCCCTCGTTGGAGGGTTCATAGGAGAACACACCCCCGACGAACTGCATCTTGCCTCGCTCTTGGATCACGCGCGGACCCACTTCGCGGTACTTGGCCGGCAGGCGGTTCTGCCACACATCTGCCGGTTCAATCACGTGGTCGTCGATCGAGATGATCTTCGGGATGTCCATGCCGACACCCTAACGCCGAAATCTGACGGTGTGTCAGAAACTCGCGCGTCAAGCTGTGAAATCTCGCACCTCGGGCCGAACGAGTCCGGCTACCGCCCCGATTCCAGGTCCAGCCCGGCCGCCGATCGCGTGCCGCCGCGCTCGACCTCCAGGCCGGCGGCGTGCTGACTCGATCGTGCCGCCGCCGCATAGACGCCCTTGGCCATCAACGACAGCTCCGCATCCCGACGGCGTTGGTACAACCCGGCGCGAGCCTCATGAACCGCCGCGTCGTCGGGGAGTGCCCGCGACACAAGCTCGACCAGCTCGCAGGCCAGAGCGAGTTCGCCGTCGTCTGCCAAAGCCTGGGCCCGGGTGATCACCGGGTCGGCACCGCCGGCAAGCCCAAGCAACTCCCCGCCCACCGCCGCCCGGGTCGGCGGCTTCAGCGACGCGGCGTTGCCGTCCCACCAACCGCCGAAGCGTCGCCAGATGTTGCGCACCACAAACTCGGGCTCGTCGTACACCGGCGTGAGGTAGGGCTTCTCGAGCACCTCGGCAGGCAGCTTGACCTGCTCGACGATCGCCTCCAACTCCATGCCGGCGTTCATGGATTCCAGCACCCCGGCGACGAGGAACTCGAGCGCGCTGGCCGCCTCGTCGAGCACCATGGAGATCCGGTCCGTCCCGACGATCGGCAACCCGTGGGCGGGCACGAACAGCTCGGGGCCGAGCACCGCCATCTTGCGTAGCGCGACCGCCCAGTCGTCGGGGTAGCGCTGCACCTTCTGCGGGTTGCCGGCGTTGGGGAACACCCAGATGAACAGGTCGCCGGGCAACAGCATCTTCTCCTCGGGAAACCACGCCCAGGTGTGGTCGTCGGTCTCACCACGATCGTGGTGCAGTTCGAAGGTGCGCTCCCCCACCCTCGCCGAGGTTGCCCGTGCATACGTGTCGGTGGGCCAAGCGACGTCCTCGGGCAGAAACCGGGCGGAGCCTCCGCCGACGCCCAGGCCCGCCGACGGGCTGATGCCGCCGAACTGCCGGGCGTTGATCGCCACGTTCCACCCGTTGGTGCGCTCGTAACGGGCCAACCGCTGCGGTAGGGCCTCGTGCCCAATCACGCGCGGGTCGGCATGGCCGCGTTGCCGTCCGTCTGCCACCAAAAAGCCCGAACCGCCGACGTGATCGACGTGGCCGTGGGTGTAGACGATCGTGTCGACCGGATCGGTGGACCAGCTGCGGAGCGCCTCGGTGACGGCACGCCCGGTGAACGAGCTGGAGGTATCGAAGACCGCCAGACAATCACCCGAATCGACGGCAATCGAGTGGCTGAACGACTCGACCAACACCACGCCGTCGGCCAGCTCGGACAGCTCGTTGGTTACCCGGTTGGGTGCGTCGGTGGCGCCGGTGTCAATGATGCGGTTGGACAGCTCGATCGGGTGCTCGGACAATGTTCTCTCTCCTCTCCTCGACCTCTACCCGCTCGCGTTGGCGCGCGCTACGTCGCGATCTTGCCAGCGGCCCGCCAGTCGCTCATCCAATCTTCGGGCGCGGACCCGTCGAGCAGGCTTCCCTCGGGGAGCTCGGGCCACAGCTGGTCGTAGCGCAACTCCTCGGTCTGGGAGATACGGCGGACGAACTGGTCGGGGCGGATCTGACGACACGAGTCGTGCCCGAGGACGCCGAGGATCGTGTTGAAGTTGGCGATCGTCGAGTGTTGGTAGGCGCAAACCCGCTGGGCCTTGTCCTCCACATCGAGCCCCCTGGTGACCATCGGGTTGTTGCTGGTCACGCCGCTGGGGCACTTGTTCGTATGGCACTCCCGGGCCTGGATGCAGCCGAGCGCAAACATCATCGTGCGGGCGGAGTTGGTGTAGTCGGCGCCTTGGGCAAGACGCCGTGCGATGTCGAACCCGCTGGCGACCTTGCCCGATGCACCCACCTTGATGCGGTCCCGCAGCCCAGCGCCCACCAGCGCCCGGTGGACGGTGGTCAGCCCGTCGTCAAGCGGCGTGCCGGCGTGGTCCTCGAACTCGAGCGGGGCCGCACCGGTGCCGCCCTCGGAGCCGTCGACGATGATGAAGTCGGGATAGGCGTCGGCGGCGATCATCGCCCGGAGGACGGCGAGAAACTGGGCTCGTTCGCCGACGCACAGCTTGAACCCGGTGGGAAGGTTGCCCGACAGCTCGCGCAGCCTCACCACGAAGTCCACCAGCCCCTTCGGTCCATCGAAGGCGCTGTGGTATCCGGGGGACACCACGGTCTGACCGACGGGAACCCCGCGGGTATCGGCGATCTCCTGGGTCACCTTCTCCCCCGGCAGCACACCGCCCAGCCCGGGCTTGGCGCCCTGGGACAACTTGATCGAGATCAGCTTGATCGCGTCGGTCTGACGACACAGCTCGGCGAACCGATCCGGGTTAAAGCCACCGTCGGCGGTGCGACAGCCGAAATAGGCCGTGCCGATCTCCCACACCAGGTCGCCACCCTGGAGGTGATAGGGCGACACGGCGCCCTCGCCCGTGTCGTGGGCAAAGCCGCCCCGGCGCGCCCCCTCGTTGAGTGCCGTGATCGCCGGACCCGAGAGCGACCCGAAGCTCATCGCCGAGACGTTCATCAACGCCATGTCGTAGGGCACCGCACCACTGGCCTCACCGATCCGCACCCGATGCTGGCCCTGCGCTGCCGGCTTGGGGTAGATCGAGTGCCGAAACCACTCGTATCCCGGCGCGTAGGCGTCCAATTGGGTGCCAAACGAAGCGGTGCCCGCCCCGCCCTTGGCCCGGATGTACACGTCCGCCCGCTGCTCGGTGCTGAAGGGGGTGCCGTCGGTATCGGACTCCATGAAGTACTGGCGAACCTTCGGGCGGGTCGCCTCCGCCGTCCAGCGCAAGCGGCCAACCACCGGGTAGATGCGGCGGATCGAGTGACGCGGCTGGAGGTAGTCCACCAGGCCGACCACTGACAGCCCGACGGCGGGAATGGCCAGCCACAGCCACCACCAACTGATCAGGATCGACAGCAATCCGCCGGCGAGCGCGCCGACCAGGCAGGCCGCCCACATCCCGAAACGGAAAATGGCACTTCGTGAGACGATGAAGCTCAAGGGTTTCCTCCTCAGGTCGGGCCGAGCAGCGCGCCCAGTACCGGGTCGACCTGGCTGTTTGGCAACAGGCTGCCACCGTCGACCACCACATTCTGGCCGGTGACGTAGGAGGCCTCGTCGGACAGCAGAAAGGCGATCACCCGGGCCACCTCCTCGGCGGTCCCCACCCGACCCAAGGGTGTGGCGGCGCCCAAAGCATCCTCGACGCCAGGCTGATCGAGCAGGATCTGGTTGAGCGGCGTGGCGACGAAGCCGGGTGACACGCAGTTGACCCGCACATCGGGTGCGGCCTCCATGGCCGCCGACTGGGTCAAGCTGATCAGCCCCGCCTTGGCCGCCGAATACGGAGCCTCACCCAGCGTCGGCCGAACCCCCGATGCCGAGGCGACGTTGACGACAGCGCCACCCCGTCGCGCCGGGCCGCCGCGAGCCGCCGGACCTCTTGACACACCGGTCCCCGGCCTGGCCTGGAGGTGAGGCAACGACGCGGCGAGCACCCGGTACGCGCCCGTGAGGTTGACCGCGATCAGCCGGTCCAGATCTCGGTCCGAGTAGCGCTCGAGGCGGCCGAGCGACCCGGTGCCGGCGTTGTTGACCAGGTAGTCCAAGCCGCCGAGCTCCTCGACCAGCGAGGCGACGCCGGTTCGTACCGCGTCGGGGTCGGTCACGTCGACGACCGCTGCGGGCGCCCCCAGCCGATCGGCCACCGAGGCCAAACGCTCGGCGTTGCGGTCGAGCAGAGCAACGCCAACCCCGAGTTCGCTCAGGTGGCGGGCCGTTGCCTCGCCGATGCCCGATGCTCCGCCGGTGATCAGAGCCCGGGCGCCCGCCATCGCACTCACGCGCCGTCCCCCGGCGCAGGGGCTCGGTCATCGATGACGACGGTGGGTTCCCCGGTGATCACCCACACCAGCCGCTTCAGGTCGAGCAGGGCCGCCTCGTCGGGCGCCACCAGCTCGGCATAGGCGGGTTCTGCGGTGAAGGCCCACATGTCGTCCATCTTGTCGAAGTGCTGCACGGTGACGCCGTCGCAGTCCTCGGTGCCCGACATCGATCCCGCCTCGGCCCGGGGGTGCTGCTCGTAGCGCCGGATGTGGCGGGCGAGCTCGGGGGTGGAGGCGATCAACGGACCGTGACGGTTCAACCAGTGGTCGAGAAACTCCTCGTGTGTCGTGCCCGATCGCCGGGTGAGAAACGCAAACAGCTGGACCATGTGCCGAGCTTGTCAGAAACCACAACCGCAACGCCGAGAGGATGGATACGCTGCTCCCATGTCAGACCATTCGGTTCCCCGGGATCAACTGCGCAAGATCAAGCTGTTCGAAGGCTGCTCCCCTCAGGAACTCGATCGCATCGATCAGCTGAGCGACACCCTGGACGTCAAGGCCGGAACGGTGTTGGCCCGTGAGGGCACCATCGGCAAGGAGTTTGCGGTGATCGTGTCCGGGTCGGCCACGATCAGCCGTGAGGGCAAGGAACTGGCAACGATCCAGGCCGGCGAGTACTTCGGCGAGATCGCGCTGCTCGACGGAATCACGCGCACCGCTACGGTGACCGCCGCAGAGGACTCCATCCTCGAGGTTTTGGACCGGCGGTCTTTTCGCAGCCTGTTGGACGAGTTCCCGCTGATGTCGCGCACCATGCTTCTGGGCCTCACGCACCGGATCGTCGAGCTGACAGACGAGAACGAACAGCTGCGCAGCCGACTGCGTCATCCCACCGAGGGCGACGCCGCCACGTAGCTCCAACCAGCGCCACCGCCGAGGGGGCCCACATGCACGATCGTGTTGAGCAATCAGATTCGGTCTATCAGGATCGGTGGATCACGCTGATCGTGCTGTGCGTCAGCCTGCTGGTGATCGTGTTGGACAACACGATCCTCACGTGGCGCTGCCGCGCGTGGCCCGACCCGCCGCCGAGGGCGGCCTGGGCGCCTCGCAGAGCCAGCTGCAGTGGATCGTCGACAGCTACACGATCGTATTTGCGGGGCTGTTGCTGACCACCGGCACGATCGGCGATCGCTTCGGCCGATACCGGTTCTGACCGTCGGGCTGATCATCTTCGGCACCGGTTCGGTACTGTCGGCGCTCGCCTCCGACGCCAACGTGCTGATCGGCACCCGCGCCCTGATGGGCGTCGGCGGGGCGTTCATCATGCCGGCGACGCTGTCGATCCTGACCAACGTGTTCACCGACCCCAAGGAGCGGGCCAAAGCGATCGGAATCTGGGCCGGGGTCTCGGCCCTGGGGTTGGGGTTCGGCCCGATCACCGGCGGCTTTCTGTTGGCCCACTTCTGGTGGGGGTCCATCTTTTTGGTCAACGTTCCGATCGTGATCGTCGGGCTGTTCCTGGGCTACCGGTACGTCCCCGAGTCGAAGGACCCTGCGCCGTCCAAGGCCGACCCGCGCGGTGCCCTGCTGTCGATCGCTGCGCTCGGCGTCCTGCTCGCCGCCATCATCGAGGCGCCCGCTCACGGCTGGACCTCCCCGGAGATCCTCGGTGGATTCGCTCTGGGCGTCGCTCTGTTCGTCGTCTTCCTGGCCTGGGAGCGCCACTGCGACCATCCGATGCTGAACCTGGACTTCTTCAAGAACCCACGGTTCTCGGCGGCCAGCGGCGCGATCACGCTCACCTTTCTCGGCCTGTTCGGCATGATCTTTCTGCTCACCCAGTACCTGCAGTCGGTGCTGGGTTACGGCACGATCAAGGCCGGGGCCGTACTCGCTCCCCAGGCGCTGGTGATCATGATCGCCGCGCCGCTGTCGAGCATCTGGGTGAACAAGCTGGGAAACAAGGTGGTGGTGGCCGGCGGCCTGTTCGTGTGCTCGCTGGCCTTCCTGGCCTTCACCCGCTTCACCGTGGACACACCGGCGATCGCCGCCATCGGTCTGACGATGGTGCTGGGCCTGGGCATGGGCAACGTGATGGCCCCCGCCACCGACTCGATCATGGGCTCACTGCCCCGGGCCAAGGCGGGCGTCGGCTCGGCAATGAACGACACGACCCGCCAAACCGGCGGCGCCGTCGGCGTGGCGGTCCTCGGTTCGCTGCTGTCGTCCCGATACGGGCCGGAGATGGCCACCAGCTTGGCAGGCAAGGTCCCCGCCGAGCTCATCAAGCCACTCCAGGACTCGATCGGGAAAACCCTCGGCATCGCCGAGAAGGCACCTCCCGCTCTCCGGCCCGTGATCGAGTCGGCGGCCCGGGAGAGCTTCGTGTCCGGCATGCATCTCGCCTCGGTCGTCGCCGCCGGGATCCTGCTGATCGCAGCGCTCTCGGTGCTGAAGTGGTTGCCGGCCCGGGCCCCGACGACGACCGCTCCGGCCCAACGCCACCGACGCCAGAGGACGCGGTCCCTCGCCCAGGTGCCGTCCAGGCGTGAATGGGCCGGGCCCTCACGCGACCACCCAAGGCTGGGCGGGCGCCGGTCGATGCGGCCATCGGCCTACTGGTGAACCGGGACGCCGGCGACCTTCACGAGAGGCGGGGTTCAACCGTGTGTGCGATGGCCACCAACCACGTAGGGTTCAGCCATGGGTAGCAGCACCAGCAAGCCACGCAAGGGTCACAAGAAGCCTCAGCACCTGCCCAAGGTTGGGTCGCCGGCCAACGAGCGCTGGGAGCGCGAGACGCGCCAGCGGCAGGTGTTCGGACAGAGCCGCGTCACGGCCGTGATCATCGGGGTGATACTGGTGCTGGCGTTGATCGGAGTGCTTTTCGTCACGCTCTGAGCGCCGGCAGTCCGAGCGCACGCCGTTCCGCCGCGCTCCGGCCCAGCATGCGCCGGTGACCCGGGAGGTTCCAAGCGACTGGGATCAGCCGGTCGTCGTGCCGGTGACCGCTGCCAGCAGAAGCCGCGCCACCGCATCGATCATGTCCTCGTCGGGGATCTCCGAGGCGGCAAAGATCTCCCGTTGGATGGCAACGTTGACCAACATCGTCACTGCCACCGAGGCCATCGCCCACGGGTTGGCCGGGGCGTCCGGCAATGACTTGCGCTGCACGCATTCGGCGAGGCCGTTGGAGAAGCCGGCCAGCAGATCCTTGCGCGTGGAGCGGATGCGGCCTTCACCCTCGGCCGCCTTCAGGTCGATCACCCGCATCAACGGTCGGTTGGCATCCCAGAAGTCGAGAAACCCGGTGACCAGCATCCGCACCGACGCTTCGGCGTCCTCTCCGCTCCAGCGGGTGCCCTCGAGCAGGCCGCCGAGCCGGGTCGCCCCGTCGGCAGCCATGTCGCCGGCCAACTCGGCGATGGCGGCATCGACGTCGGTGAAGTACTGGTAAAAGGTGGCCGGGGAGGTGCCCGCCTCCCTGGCGATGTCCACCACCTTGAGGTCGCGGTACGAGGCGGTGTCGAGCATGGCCAGGGTGCACTCGAGCAATCGTTGGCGGGTGGCCTGGCCGCGTCGGCCCGGCACCCGGCCGTCGGAGGCGCGGGCGGTCACGAGCCGGCGTCGAGCACCGCCGACGCCCGCTCCCTCAGCTGGAACTTCATCACCTTGCCGCCGGCGTTGATCGGCAACTCGTCGGTCAGCTCAACAAACCGCGGCACCTTGAAGTTGGCCAGCCGGTCGCGACACCAGGCAACGATGTCGTCGCTGTTCGGCGAAGCGCCCGCCGCCGGCACGACGAAGGCGAAGCCCACCTCGCCCAGCCGGTCGTCGGGGACGCCGATAACGGCCGCCTGGGCCACGTCGGGATGGATCAGCAGTTGCCGTTCGATCTCGGCGGGATAGGCATTGAAGCCCCCGACGATGAACATGTCCTTCAAGCGGTCGGTGATCGTCAGATATCCGTCGGCGTTCAGCACCCCGATGTCGCCGGTGGCCAGCCAACCGTCGACGTCGATCGTCTCGGCGGTCGCCTCGGGGTCGTCGAGATAGCCGACCATCACGTTGTAGCCGCGAATCCGCACCTCTCCGGCCACTCCGGGAGCGGTCGGCCGACCATCATCGTCGAACGTAGCCACTTCGACACCGGGGATGGCCCGGCCCGACGTCGTAGCGATCGTCACCGCATCGTCGCCGTCGCGACACATCGTGGCGATACCGCAGGCCTCGGTGAGCCCGTAGCCGGTGATCACGGTCTCGAAGCCGAGCGTGTCGCCCATCGCCTCGATCAGCTCCACGGGCACCGAGGCGGCACCGGTGACGGCCAGGCGCAGGCTGGAGAGCGCCGCAGTGTCGAGATCGGGATGGTTGAGGATGCTCTGGTACAGCGTCGGCGGGCCGGGAAGCATCGAGATCTTCTCCGCAGCGATGCGCTGCATCACCTTGTTCACGTCAAATACCGGCTCGGGGTAGAGCGGCGCGCCGACGGTCATCGCTGCGATGATCCCCGCCTTGTACCCGAAGGCGTGGAAGAACGGGCTGACGACCAGGTAGCGGTCCTCGTGGGTGAGGCCGACCACCGCAGCCCAGGCGGCGTACGCCCGCACCACCTGGCCGTGGGTGCACACCGCGCCCTTGGGTCGCCCGGTGGTGCCCGACGTGAAGAGGATGTCGGCGGGGCTGTCCGGGCCGAGGGCTTCGATGCGAGCGTCGATCTCAGCGGCGGTCACCTCTTCGGCGCGGCCGAGGAACGCCTCCAGGCCGACGACGCCATCGCCGGTGATCGCATCTTCGATGACGCCGGCGTCGGTGCGGAGCACGACGACCGTCTCGGTCACCGTCGGCCGTCGGTCGCCCAGCATGGCCAGGTAGTCGGTGCCCAGGAACTCGCCAACGGTGAACAGCAGACGGGCGTTGGAACGCTCGAGCAACTCGGCTGCCTCTTCGCCCCGATAGCGGGTGTTGATCGGTACCAGCACGGCGCCCGCGCAGTGCAGGCCCAGTACGGCGACCACCCATTCCCAACAGTTGGGCGCCCAGATTGCTACCCGGTCGCCCGGGGCGATGCCATGGGCCGCCACCGCCCGCGCCAGTCGGTGGGACCGCTCGGCCAACTCTGCCCACGTGAGCGTGCAACCGTCGTCGACCACCCCCGGGTCGTCCGGATAGCGGGCGCTGACCTCAGCGAGAAGCTGGGGCGTGGTCCGCGGGGCTGCTACATCATCTGAAAGATCATCTGACACAGCGTCAGATCGTAGTGCCGCCTCACACCGGCTGGTTCAGAGGACGGTCCGAACCAGCCGCACCATCAGCCACACGCTGAGCGCCGCCGCTGCGACCGTGATCGTGGTGAGCGCCAGCACCACCATCACCGAGATGGCGATCGCCGCCAGCGAGGACCGGCGGGTGCGCTGGGGTTCGACCAGGTCGGCTCGAAGCAGACGCACGTTCTTGGCGTTCGACTTCCACATAAAATCGAACGCGTCGCCTGCGAAAGGGACGACGCCAAGCATCGAGTCGAAGAGCACGTTGCCCACCATGCGCACGACGGTGGGCACCGACACGCCCTGTCGCACCGCGCTGAGGATGACGATGGCCGAGGTCACCAACCCGGCGCCGTCCCCGACGACCGGGATCATGCCGATTGCCCCGTCGATGCCCACCCGCCGATCGATCACCGGGATGCGGATCCAATCGTCGAGCACCCAGGCCAATGCGTCGACGTAAGCGGGCACCTCGACCGCGTCAGGGTCGATCCGATCGCTCGCGCCGATTGGGTCGCCGGCGGGGATCACCTCATCGGGTTCGAGTACCTCATCCACAGCGGCTCTCACCGTTCCATCCATCCTCACCCGCTGGTCGTACCCACGTCGGCCTGGTTCTACCCACGTCGGCCGAAATCTCTCAGCGACCAACGAGGCGTAGCACGACAAACACCAGCCCTGCGACGCCGATCACCCGACGCCACGGGTTGACGCCGCGGATCACCTCGTCGGCGGCCCACCACGCCAGGGCTCCGGTCGACACCCACCAGAACACATCGGCCCATTGCCCGCCTTCCGGGACGACCCACCGGGTGAAGGTGGCCGCCAGAAAGAGCCACAACGCCGGATTGGGTGCCTGGGCGATCGTGATCCGGCCGGTTTCCCGACTGCGGAACCACCACCCGAACGAGGCTGGCGACGACTCGACGGGGGTGGGTTCCATCCAGGCAGCCTCACACGGCGGGGGGCCGGGCGTCAGGTCGAAGTTACTGCGGGGAGCCCAGGGCGCCGGCCGCGCGCAGCGCCGCCACCTTGGCCGCGTCGTAGCCGAGCACGTCGGCGAGGATCTCGTCGTTGTGCTGGCCCACCGTCGGCGCCCGGGTCGGCACCGGCAGTTCCTCGCCCACCAGGTGGATGGCCGAGCCGATCATGTCGGCGCCGTGCTCCTCATGGCCGAGCAGCGGGAAGCGGTCCTGAAACTGGGGGTCGTCCGCGACGGTCTTGGGCGTGTTCACCGGACAGATCGGGGTGTTCACCTCGTCGGCAAACTCCACCCACTCCTCGGTGGTCTTCGAGGCGAAGATCGCCACCAGCTCGCGCTGCAGCTCGCGGTTGCCCCGGGCGTGGTCGCCGTACTGGCTGCCCGGCCACTTCTCGAACAGGTCCATGCGGTCGACGCCCGAGCAGAAGTTCTTCCAGAACTCCTGCTCGGAGGAC
This sequence comes from Candidatus Neomicrothrix sp., assembly GCF_035329545.1. NCBI lineage: Bacteria > Bacillati > Actinomycetota > Acidimicrobiia > Acidimicrobiales > Microthrixaceae > Candidatus Neomicrothrix > Candidatus Neomicrothrix sp. The sequence continues at coordinate 68,206 of NZ_DAOLGP010000017.1, read as the reverse complement.
ATGAACAGCACCATGCCGTCGGAGGAATCGTAGAACTGGTAGCGGACGCCGCCGAGCATGCCGGCGGTGCCCGGCTCGCGCCGCTCGTAGTCGTCCGACGGGTTGCCGGTCACGACGTCCTCCGGCCGCTCATAGGCCAGGTAGGTCTCGATGCGCAGCCAGTCCATCGCCACCGAGGCGTCGCTCTGGGCGATGTCGAGGTAGGTGGGCTCGCCGGTGCTGCGGGCACGGATGATGCCGGCGAGGATGCCGTATGCGGCGAACAACGGGCCGGAGTGCATGCCCACCGAGGCGTGCTCGTCGATGCGAGGGAAGCCCTCCTCGTCGCGACCGGGGCTGATCAGCCCACCCCAGGCGTCATAGGCGATGCCGTGGCTGGGCAGGTCCTTGTAGGGGCCGGTCATTCCGTAGCCCGAGATCGTGCAAAACACGATGGAGGGGTTGACCTCCTTGAGGTCGTCGAAGCCCAGGCCCCGCCGGGCCAGGGCACCGGGGCGCATGGCCTCCACCACCGCGTCGGCGCCGCGCACCAGGTCCTTGTACACCTCGACACCCTCGGGCGTGCGCAGGTCGAGCGTGATCGACCGTTTGCCCCGGCTGATGTGGTGATGCAACAGCGAGTCGCCTTCGATGATCGGCCAGGTCATGCGGCGGATGTAGTCGCCGGCCGGGCTCTCCACCTTGATCACCTCGGCGCCCAGGTCGGCGAGGTGGGTGCCGACGGCGCCCGGGCCCAACAGCGAGCTTTCGATGATGCGGACGCCGGCCAGGGGCCTTGCGGTTTCAGCCACGGGGGTACTCCTTGAGCTGTGTCGGATCGATACCGACGGCCGCCGCCCTGCTGGCGGGCGACCTGACGGTCCGTCAGAAACTAGCGGCTGCGCCGACCCCGATCACCCAAACCCGGTTGGCCCGTCGAGTGGTGGCGGTGAACACTTGGCCATGGCCGGACGCCCCTACCAAGCCGAGCACGACCTGGGTGCCGCAACCCGCATCTGGCGGGAGGCGGGCTGGATCGACGACTCCGACGCGCAGGCGGCGGCGTTGGCCGACGTACTGGCCGTCGGCAGCACCGTGGTCGCCGACCTCAACGGATCGCCCGAGTGCGTCGTTCAATGGGCGCCCGGGTCGGTGCGTTACGGCCGAGGCCCCTCGGCGGTCGACCTCGACCTGGCGACGATCACCTTTGTCGCCACCGGCCATGTGGCCCGGCGCCAGGGCCTGGCCGGCGCGCTCGTCGCTGGCTCGCTGGCCGACGCAGCAGCCGACGGCGCCGCCGTGGCCACCCTGGGGGTATTCGACCAGGGGTACTACGACCGGTTCGGCTTCGGAACCGGTGCCTACGACCACGTCGCCTCCTTCGACCCTGCCACCTTGAACGTGCCAATTCCGGATCGCCCACCGGTGCGGATCGGGGCCGGCGACCACCGGGAGGTCTACGACCTGCTCGTGCGCCGGCATCGCGGGCACGGCTCGGTGGTGCTGGCACTGCCCGAGTTGATCGCCGGCGCCCTCGGCGAGCTCGACCGGCCCATCGGTCTGGGGTTCCGGGCCGACGACGGCCGGCTCACCCACTGCCTCCTGGGATCCCTCTCCGGCCATTACGGGCCCGTCACCGTCGAGTGGCTGATGTACGAGCGGCCCGAGCAGTTGCTCGACCTGCTGGGCCTACTCAAAGCGCTGGGCGACCAGGCGAGGTCGGTGACGATCAACCGCGAGCCGCCGGGCGTGCAACTGCAGGCCCTGATCACCGAACCCCTCCGCCAGCTGACCCAGGCCAACCTCGGCGGCTCCGGGCGGCCGCTGCACACCGCCTGGTCCAAGGTGCAGTGGCGCATGCTCGACCTGTCCGCCTGCATCGAGGCCTGCGCCCGGCCGAGAACCGACCTCACCTTCGGCCTGCGGCTGCACGACCCGCTCGCCGATCGGTCGGGTGCCACGTGGCCGGGCATCGGCGGCGAGTACACCGTGCATCTCGGCGACGATCCGGGTGTGGACGACGGCCTGCCCGACGGCTCGGCGGCGGTCCTCGACGCCTCGGTCGGAGCCTTCACCCGCCTGTGGCTCGGTGTCCGTCCGGCGTCGGGTTTGGCGCTGACCGACGAGCTGGTGGGGCAACCCGAGCTGGTCGCCGCCCTCGATGCAGCGTTCTGCCTACCCCCGCCACTCCCCGATTGGCCCTACTGAGTCCGCACCGCTCACCGCGTGGCGCCACCGCATCACCCGGGTTTGAAGTTTGGGTTGCGTTGACGGTCTGTGGGCACGTCAACGCAACCCAAACCATCGGATCGTTCGTGAATGGCCAGGGCGGTTTTGGCCGCCAGGGCGTTCAGAGCAGCCAGGCGCCGTCGGATCGGCGGCGTTTCCAGCCCGACGCGGCGTAGGTGCCGCCATCGAGATGGATCGTCGAGCCGGTGATGAAGCGGGACATGTCCGAGGCGAGGAAGATGACCGCCGCGGCTGCGTCGTCGGGGGTGCCCGCATCGGGCCACGGGTGGGCGTCATAGGCGTCGTCGGCCATTGCCCCGGCGGCCTCCGCCAAGGCATCGTCACCCGGTGTTGGGATCATGTCGGGGGCGACCGCGTTCACCCGGATGCGCCGCTCGGCCAGCTCGAGCGCCAGCGAGCGGGTGAGGTTTTCGACCGCCGCCTTCATCGCCGAATACAGCGCAAAACCCGGCCCGGCCCGGTGCCCCTCGATCGAGGTGACCGAGACGATCGCTCCGCCTCCGGTCATGTGGGGGACAACCGCCCGGATCAGGTGGGTGACCTGGGTGAAGTTCTCGGCGATCAGCGCCGCTTCGCCCCCCGGACTGACGTCGAGAAACGGGGCCCAGAACCCGCCGCCGGCGTTGTTGACCAACACGTCGATGCGCCCGGAGCGCTCGACCGCCTCGGCGAGCACCGCATCGACCGCTGCGGCGTCGCGCACGTCGCACACCCCGGTCAGACAGCTGCGTCCGAACGCCTCGACGCCGTCGCGCAGCCCCGCAAGCCCCACCTCATCCCGGTCGATGGCGATCACGTCGGCACCAAAGCGGGCGACGCCCAACGCGATCGCCCGGCCAAGCCCCCGCGCCGCCCCGGTGACGACCACCCAGCGATCCTCCAGGCTGGCCCAAGCGGGCCCGATGGCCTCGTCGGGCTCGCTGACGAACGCCTCGGTCATCAGTCCCCGCCGTTGCCGTCGTCGGGTTGGGCGAGCAGCCCCGAGGCTGCGGCCAGCGCCTCGGCCATGCCACTGGCTCGTTCGGCGACGGCGGCCAGATAGTGCTCGGCCACCTTGTTCTGCCCCGGCAGTGGCGGGTTGCCCAGCGAGCGCACCAGCGCAGTCGGGTCGCCCTCGACCGAGATCGGCTCCGGGTCGGGCAACGTCGGCACCGGACGCCAGAGGTCGACCGGCTTCTTGCGCTTGTTGCGGCGGCGGTTGCTCTTCGAGCGGGTGACCATCGGGCTTGATCCTCTCGTCACGCCGACAGTTCGTCGACGTCGTCTTCGGTCAGCAGGGCGTCGCTCTCCAGGCCGAGCGCCGTGCGCAGTTGCTCGCCGTCCAGATCGGCCAACGACGACGACTTGGGCAGCACCAGGTTGGCGATGTGGCGCTTGCCGGCCACCACCTCCTCCACCCGTTCGTCGACGGTGCCGGGGCACACCAGACGGTGCGATATCACCGTCTTGGTCTGCCCGATGCGCCACGCCCGGTCCCGGGCCTGGTCCTCGACCGCCGGGTTCCACCAGCGGTCGTACAACACGACGTGGTTGGCGGCGGTCAGGTTCAGCCCGGTGCCGCCCGCTTTCAGCGACAGCACCAACGCGCCGGGGCCTTCACCCTCCTGGAACTCCTTGACCAGCCGGTCGCGCGCACCGCGTGCGAGCGACCCGTCGTAGGAGGAGATCTTCACCCCGGTCTTCTCGGTGAGGTACTCGGCGAGGCGGCGCCCCCACGACGCGAAGTGGGTGAAGATCAGCATGCGTTCGTCAGAGGCGAACACCGTGTCGATGATCTCTTCCAGCCGGGCCAGTTTGCCCGATCGTCCGTCGAGGGGAAGGTCGTCGCCCTGGTAGGCGGTCGGGTGGTTGCAGATCTGCTTGAGAGCGGTGATCGCCGCCAGCACGGCACCCTTCTTCGGCTCGCCGCCCACCTCGGAGCTGTCGGCGACCAGCGAGTCGAGCACCGCCTGATACAGGCCGATCTGCTCCTTGGTCATCGCGCAGTGGTCGAGCTCGTCGATGCGGTCGGGCAGCTCCTTGGCCACCTCGGGCTCGGACTTGGTGCGGCGGAACACCAGCAGGCCGTTGAGGGCCCGCAGCGCCGCCTCGGCCTCGCCGGACAGCCCGGCGATGAACTCGGGGCGAGAACCGACCAGGCCGGGGTTGCAGAAGTCGAGGATCGCCCACAGGTCGCCCAGCCCGTTTTCGATCGGCGTACCGGTCAGCGCGATGCGGCTGCGGGCGGTGAGGCGACGTAGCTGCTGGGAGGTCTCGTTGGCCGGGTTCTTGATCGCCTGGGCCTCGTCGAGCACCACCTTGTCCCAGGTGTGGTCCTCCAGCAGCGCCACGTCGCGCACCGCGGTGCCGTAGGTGGTGAGGATCACGTCGTTGTTGCGCACCGCCCGCTTGAACGCCGCACCCTGGGCCCGGTTGGCGCCGTGGTGCACGACGACCGACAGGCCGGGAACGAAGCGCCGGGCCTCGGCCGCCCAGTTGCCGACGACCGCCGGCGGGGCGATCACCAGCGACGGTCCCTGGGCATCCGGCTCGGCGAGGTGGGCCAGCACGGTCGGGGTCTTACCCAGGCCCATGTCGAGTGCCAGGCAACCGCCCAGGTCGACGGCGTCGAGGAAGCCCAGCCAGGCGAGCGCCTCGGCCTGGTAGGACCGCAGCTCGCCGTGGAAGCCCTCGGGTCGAGGATTGGGCACGGGCAGGTTGCGGGCCTGGGCGAGCAGCTCGCCCGCCCAGCTCTGACCTTCGACCGACACCCCACCGGCGAGCGACACGCTGTCGAGGCCGACCGAGGCCCGCAGGATCTCGGCGCCGGTCATCTGGGTGCGGGCGGAGCGCTCGGCCAGCGCTGCGGCCGCCTCCTTGAGATCGACCTTGTCAAGCTCGATCCACTTGCCCCGGCTCTGCACCAACGGTCGGGCCTGGGTGGCCAGCCGGGCGATCTCCTCAGCGGTCAGTTCAACATCGTCGAAGAGGGCCGACCACGACACGTTGGACAGCTGGTTGGCGCCGACGACGCTGTCGCCGGCCGGCTCGGTGAAGAGCCGCAGGGTCGGGGACGGTTTGCGGCGCGACAGCGCCGGCAGGCGCAGGTCGTATCCGGCGGCGGCCAGGCTGGGCCCCCCGTTGCTCATCAGCTCCCAGGCCTCGTCGGTCGACAGGTACACCTGGCCGCGCCGCATGGCGCCCGGGCGCAACAGTGCCGGCAGGATGCGTTCGAGCCGGGTGAGCTCGTCTGCCAATGCCTTGGTTCCGGGCCGATCGGTCAGGGCGAGCTCGATCGGCATGAGGTGCCCCTCGGCTCCCGGGCCGAGCACCGACAGAAACCAGGCGTCGGAGGAGTCGGGCGGATCGAGCTGAACGACCAGCCGGGTACGGCCCGAACCGGAGACCGACTTGGACCAACGGTCGAGCCGCTTGGACACTTCGGCGCCTGCCGAGATCGGTGCCTCGAACGGCGAGCCATCCAGGCGGGTGAGGAAGGCCTCGGCCACGCCGGAGGCGTTGCGGACCTGCGGCGGGGGTGCAGGCAGCTCGATGCGGGACGTCGCCTCTCGCACGATCGCATCGGTGACCGCCCGCAGCACCGACAGCGTGACCGAGCGGGCGTCGGCCCGGGCCAGCAGGATCACCGCTTCGGGCATGGCGGCCGACATGGCATCGAGATCGATCTGGTCGAGCAGCGCCGGCACCCATCGAACCGTCATGTCCATCAGGCCGCCGCGCTCGCGCTTCTCGCCGTGGAGGGTGGGCACGATGGCGCCGGTAGCCACCTGGCGCACGGCGGCGACGGCGACCCGCCCCAGCCAGGCCACGCTCGACCCCACACCCTTGCGGCCAAGGCCCCCGCCGACCGCAACCAACCACCCCAGCGACTCCTCGACCGGGATGGCCAGGGCCGCTGCGGTGGCACCGCTGGGCAGGACCACGTCACGGTGCACGCTCCAGCCGACCGCCGGCCCGCCGATGCGCTCGAGCAGGTCGGCCAACGCGTCGTTGTCCGCTGGCAGGGTGCTCGGCCCGGCGGCCCACACCACGATCTGCCCGCCGGCCCAGGAGGCCTGCAGGCGCACCTCGCCCGGCGGGTCGGCTTCGACCAGCGCATCGTTGAGGTCCCCTGGCGACAGCAGACGCCCGTAGGAGACCTCGAGGCGGGTCAGCTCGGCTTCCATGTCAGCGACCACGCGCCCGCGCTCCGGGCCGCGCAGCTTGCGGACGTGGTCGAGGGCGTCCTCGGTGTCGTCGATCAACACCTCGAGCTGGCGGCGCCACACCAACGGGTCGCGTTCCAGCAACGCCAGGTCAGCGTCGGTGGCCACGCCATCCGCCGCCGCCCAGGCGGCGGCCTCAAGAGCAGGGCTCAGGTGGTTCATCCCTGTGAGGGTTCTCCTTCGAAAAGACAACGGTCGCGCCCAACAAAGGGGCCACGCCGTCCAACACATCGGGTAACCACACGACTGGCACAGCAGGCCATTGCCTCGGCCGCTCCGCCCTCTGAGTTCCCGTCGGCGCCCAGCGTAGCAACGGGCGGCGGTGACGGGTAGCCGAGCCGACCGGCCCTGCGGACGGTCATGTCGGTCGGCGTTGCCGGCGCCGGCCTGCTTCGGGCGTTCGTCCGCTACAGCAACCGCCCGACCCGGTGACCATCGGCGATGGCCTTGTCCACCCAACGGGCGGCCACCGCATCACCGATCGCGTGCACCTCGACGCCTGGTTGGGACGCCTGCAGCTCGGCGACGAGGCGATCGACGGAGCGGGCCGGGGAGCGGACGACGAGCGTGTCGACGTTTTCGACCACCCGCACCGAACCGGCAAGCGTGTCGGCCAGGCTGACCCGATAGGTTGCGCCGCCAGTCGAGGCCTCGTCGGGTTCGGTGCGCGCGCTGTCGGCGGGGCCGGAGGGCTCGACGCCGAGGATCACGTGGTGGGGCGCGAGCGTTGCGCCTGCCCGTCTGGCCCGGCGCATCAGCGTCAGGCGGGTCTCGGGGTCGGCCGCGATCGGCTCGGCGAATGGACTGGCCAGGATCACCTCCGCCCCCGGCTCGCCGGTGGCTGGGTCCGGGGCGGCCAGCAGTTCGGCCAGCGCGTAGGCCTCGACGAAGCCGACGAGGTCGGCGATCACCACCCGTGCGCCGAGCGCCCGGTGGCCGCCGGCAAGGGCCCGCCGCAGCGCCGCCTCGTGGTCGAGCACCCCCGGGCCGTCGACCCCGGCGATCGGTGGGTGCCAGGCCACCTCCGTGGTGGCATCGCCGACCGCGCCGGTGGCGACGACGACCGCATCCGGAGCCAGCGAAGCGACCAGTTCCAGGGTGGCCTCGGTGCCACAGCGCAGCTCGACGCCCCGGCGCTCGCACTCGGCGACGCGCCAGGTGACGAATCCCGAGAGCTCGCCGCGACCGGGCAGCCGGGCAGCGGCGTTGATCCGGCCACCCGGCAACTCCTCCCGTTCGAGCAGCGTCACCCGGTGGCCACGGGCCGCCGCCACCCAGGCCGCCTCCAGCCCGGCAGGGCCGGCGCCGACGATCACCACCGATCGAGGCCGGCGGGCGTTGAACATCGTGCCGGTGCCCAGCATGGACTCCCGGCCGACGACCGGGTTGGTCGCGCACGTCATCGGCTGGCCCCGCACCAGGTTGCCGTAGCAGCTCTCGTTGCAGCCGGTGCACGCCCGGATGGAGTCGGCCCCGCCAGCGGCATCCTTGGCCACCCAGTTGGCATCTGCGATCAGCGCCCTGACGATGGTGACCGCGTCGGCCCGGTCCTCCTCGATCACGGCCGTCGCCTCGGCGGGCGTGGTCAGCCGCCCGACCGCCAGGACGGGCACGTCAGCCGCCTCCCGCACCCGGGCCCGCAAGGTTGCGGTGCGTTCCACCCCGTAGCCGTGACGCACATAGAGGGGGCGGACCATGCCAATCCCCCCGGAGCCCACCGACACGTTGAGAAAGTCGACCAGGCCCTCGCCGGCGAGGGCGGCGGCGATCTCACCCCAGGCATCACCATCGAGCCCACGGCCGGTGCGGTCGCCGTCGTCGGCGCCGATGCGCAGCCCGACGGCCAGGTCGTCGCCCGCGCGCTCGCGGACCGCCGTCAACACCTCGCGCACCAGGCGAAGGCGACGGTCGAAGTCACCGCCATAGGCATCGCTGCGCCGGTTCCACGCCGGCGAAAGAAACTGATGCAACAGGTAGCCGTGCGCAGCGTGCACCTCGATGCCGTCGAGGCCTGCCGACCGGGCGTGGCGGGCCGCTCGGCCGTAGTGCGTGACCAGGTCGTCGAGGTCGGCCGGGCTCATCACCCGGGGCGACTCGTGCAGGTAGGCGATCGAGCTGGGCGCCACCGCCGGACGCTTGGTCCAGTCACCCGGGACCATGCCCCCGTTGTGGGCCAACTGCACGAAGGCGAGCGCCCCGTGCTCCTGCAGGCTGCGGGCCAGCAGGGACCAGCCGCCGATGACTTGCCGGTCCCAGGCGATCGGCAGGTTGGCCACCTGCGCCGCCGTGTCGGGATGCACCGAGGTCTGGCCACAGATCACGGTGCCGACGCCGCCCGCCGCCCGTTCGGCCAGGTAGCCGACCAGCCGCTCGCCGACGGCGCCGGGCTCGCCGAAGGTCGACGACGGCTCGGCGAACAGGGTGTGGTGGGCGCCGAAGACCACCCGGTTGCGGGCGGTGGCCGGCCCGAGCCGGAGCGGTCGGTGCAGCGCGTCATGGGGGCCGGCGGCCGTATCGCTCATCGTCTACAGCGTGCCACCGGCACCTCGTCGACCACCACAGCCGGTACAATCTGACCGTGATCCCTCAACGACGCCCCACCCCCGGTGTCGGCGCAACCCGGTTCCGGAGCCACCGATCCGTCTTCGGCGCGGCCGTGTGCGCCGTCGCCCTGGTGCTGGTCGGCGCCTGCTCGGGAACGACCTCCTCCGACGTCACCACCTTGGGCGATGCTGAGCCGCCGACGACCAGCGGGGATGCAACGACGACCAGCGCCGCCGGCGCCACCCCCGACGTCGACCTCGACCCCCTGAAGAACTGCATCGACACCCTCAGCGTCGAGGAACAGGCCGGCCAGGTGCTGTGGGTGATGACCTCGACGCCGGGCAACCTGGCCGAGGCGGCGAAGGCGGGCAAGATCGGCGGCGTCGGGGCGCTCGAGGACCAGGGCGGCGACATCGCCGAGCAGATCAAGTCGATCAACGACGGGCCGCGCGTGCCGATGGTGATCGCCTCCGACGAGGAGGGCGGCACCGTGCAGCGGCTGGATCAGGTGATCGAGCCGCTGCCATCAGCCCGCGACACCACCCAGAAGCTGTCGACCGCCCAGACCAAAACGATGTGGACGAAGTACGCAAAGGACATGGTCGAGCTGGGCTTCAACGCCAACTTCGCCCCCGTGCTCGACGTCGGGTTCGGCCCGGCCCTGAAGAGCCGTTCGTACGCGCTCGACCCCACCGTGGTCGCCGACTTCGCCATCGCTGCTGCCCAAGGCATGACCGATGGCGGGATCAAGCCGATAGCGAAGCACTTCCCCGGCATCGGCTATGCGACGGCCGACCCCCACGGGCAACTGGTCCAAGTGAGCGATCTGAAGGAGCTCAAGCAGCGGGAGTTTCTGCCCTTCCGGGCGGCGATCGATGCTGGGATCCCGGCGATCATGACCACCCATGCGGTCATCCCCGACGTCACCAAGGGCGAACCGGTCACCATGTCCCCCGAGGGCGTCGCCCTGCTGCGGGACGACCTCGGGTTCAAGGGCCTGATCGTCACCGATTCGCTGATCATGGGCGCCATCGCCGACTCGCGCACCCAAAGTGAAGCCGCTGTGCAGGCGCTGGTGGCGGGCAACGACGTGGCGCTGATCTCCGGCGCCCAGAACGTCGACGAGGTGTACCTCGCACTGGTCGCCGCCGTCACCGACGGCACGATCACCGAGAAGCGACTGGCCCAGTCGGTGAAGCGGGTCCTCGATTTCAAGGGCGTGAAGGGCCCCTGTCCCGCCGGGGGCGCCGCCCCCAAGGCGGATCCGGCGGACCCCGCATCGACGACCGCTCCCGGCACCGACGCCCCGGTGCTCGAGCGCGACCTGGTCGGTGGCGGCCAACCCGCCGACCAGGGCTGACGCCCGGTTCAGTTCACCTGCCGGTCCAGACCCTCCCAGTACGGGGCCCGCAGCTTGAACTTCTGCAGCTTGCCGGTAGCCGTCCGCACCAACTCGTCGCGGAACTCGACCGACTTGGGGCACTTGTACCCCGCCAGACGGCCTCTCACGTGGGCGATCAAGGTCGCTTCGTCAAGGGACGACCCGTCGCTGAGCACGACGAGCGCCCTCACCTCCTCACCCCACTTCTCCGACGGCACCCCGATCACCGCCACCTCGGCCACATCCGGATGGCTGAACACCGCGTCCTCCACCTCGATCGATGACACGTTTTCGCCGCCGGTGATGATCACGTCCTTCTTGCGGTCCGAGATCGTGACGAACCCGTTCTCAATCGTCCCACCGTCGCCGGTGTGAAACCAGCCGTCGACGATCGCCGCCTCGGTCGCCTCCGGCTGACCCCAGTAGCCCTCGAGCACGTGGTTCCCACGGGCCAGCACCTCGCCCATGTCGTCCACCGCCACCCGCATACCGATCGTTGGCGAGCCGGCCGCCGCCAGCCTGGCCGCCCGCTCCGACGGCTCGAGGTCGTCCCACTCGGCACGCCCGCGGTTCATCGTCATGAGCGGCGCGGTCTCGGTCAGGCCGTAGATCTGGATGAACTCCCAGCCGAGTTCGGCCTCGACCCGCTCGATCGTCTGGGTAGGGGGCGGTGCTCCGGCGACGATCACCCTCATCCGGCCCCCGCCCCTCATCGCGTCGCTTCCCGGCACCGGATCGAAGTCGGATGAGGCGTCCAGCGCGGCTGAGACCACCGCTGGGGCGGCGCAGGCATAGGTCACGCCGTGGGACTCCACGCGACGGAGGATCTCGGCGCCGTCCACCTTGCGCAGCACCACCTGGGTGACGCCCATGCCCAGCGCTGCGTACACCATGCCCCAGCCGTTGCAGTGGAACATCGGCAGCGTATGCAGGTACACGTCGCGATCGTTCACCCCGGCATGCCAACCGAACGTGGAGGCGTTCAACCACAGCGACCTGTGCGTCTGTTCCACCCCCTTGGGCCGGGCGGTCGTGCCCGAGGTGTAGTTGATCGTGGCGGTGGCGTCCTCGTCGGGCTGCCACGGTTGCGGTTCGCCGTCGGTCAAGAACCATTCGGCATCGCTCTCGGCGCCCAGCATCACCTTGTGGGCGACCTTCACCCCGGCGACCGTGTCGGCCACCTCCGGGTCGTACAAGAGGACCGAGGCGCCGCAATGCTCGACGATGTAGGCCACCTCGACGGCACTCAAGCGGAAGTTGATCGGCACGTAGATGCGCCCCCACCCGGACACCCCGAAGAAGCCGCAGGCCAGGCGGGCGGAGTTGTGCGAGATGATCGCCACCCGTTCGCCGACCCCGATGCCGAGGGCGTCGAGGTGGGCGGCCTGGTTGCGGGCCCGGCGGGCGAACTCCCGTGCGGTGAGCGCGCCCCACGACTCGGCCGGTTGGTCCGGTTCGTCGACGATGGCGATGCGGTCGGGAAAAACCAGCTCGGCCCGGTCGAGAAAATCGATGACGCTCAGGTCAACCTTCATGTGCATGCCCCCCTGCGGCCCCGGGGTCCACCCCCTGGTGGGTGTCACGGTAACGCCACAGGTGCGCCAACCGCGGCTCGCCGACACCTGACGCCCCGTCAGATACGGCGGGTAGGGTGAGGCGGTGAGCGACTACGAGACCCTGTTGTTGGAGACCTCGGACGGGGTGGCCACCCTCACCCTCAACCGACCCGACCGCTACAACGCCTTCGACGCCACCATGGTGGCGGAATTGCCCCGAGCCTGGGCGCAGCTGCGAGACGACGCCGACGTGCGTGCAGTGGTCCTGACCGGCGCCGGCGATGCCGCCTTCTGCACCGGAATCGACCGCGACGCGGTGCCCGCCGGTGATGGCGAGTACACCTTCGACCCCTACACCTACACCGACCCGGGCGAGGCGCTGGGGCCCAAGACCCACGGCATGTGGAAGCCGGTGATCGCCGCTGTCAACGGCATGGCCTGCGGGGGTGCCTTCTACCTGCTCGGTGAGGTCGAGTTTCTGATCGCCGCGGAATCGGCCACGTTTTTCGATCCGCACGTCACCTACGGCATGGCCGCCGTGCTCGAGCCGACGCTGCTCGCCCCCCGCATGCCCTTCGGCGACCTGATGCGCATGATGCTGCTCGGCGCCCACGAACGCCTGTCGGCCCGGCGGGCCCTCGAGGTGGGTCTTGTCAGCGAGGTGACGACGGCCGATGAGCTACCCGAGCGGGCCCGATGGGCGGCGGAGGCAATCGCCTCCCAACCCGTCGACGCCGTCATCGCCACCGTGCGCAACCTGTGGATGGCTCAGGAGCTGTCGCGCCGTCAGGCCCTCGACCTGGGCAACTTCCTGTTGGCGGCCGGCAACTCGTCGGAGGCGCTGGCCGAGGGTCAGCGGTTCTTCGCCTCCGGCCAGCGCGTGCGCCCCAACATCCGCTGATCGATGCGCGCCCCGTGCCGATGAGCGACGCTCCTGCCGCAAGCCTGGCCGACACGCTCGCCGGAGCGGCGCTGCGCTTCGGCGACACGCCCGCAGTCGTCCGCTGGGACGGCGAGACGCTGAGCTACGCGACGTGGTGGAGCCAGGCCTGCGCACTGGCCGGGTGGATGGCGCGCCGAAGCGTCGGGGAGGGCGACCGGGTGGCCCTGGTGTTGCCATCGGGCCTGGAGTACCTGGTCGCCGCCGCCGCTGCGTCGGCCCTCGGGGCGATCGTCGCCGGGGTCAACCCGTCGCTGGCCCCGACCGAGCGGGCCGGCCTGGTCGAGCTGGTCGACCCAAAGCTCGTGCTCGCCGACCCGGCGCTCACCGAGGGCCTCGACCCGGCCCGTCGGGTCGAGGCCACCACCGCCTGCGAACCCGGTCGCGCGCCGTGGGCGGGGCTCCTGTCCACCGACCCGACCGACGCTCCGATCGGCGTTGCCGCGCCGCAAGCCGACCGCACCGCCTCGTTGGTGTTCACCTCGGGCACGACCGGCCTTCCCAAGGCGGCCAGGTTCACCGAAGGTGCCCTCGCCGCCATCGCCCGGCTCGACCTGGGCGCCGCTGCCACACGCTGGGGTGGGGGCGCACCGATGTTCGTGTCCACCCAGTTCGCCCACGTCGGGCTGATGACCAAACTGTGCTGGTACGTGCGGCGGGGCTCCCGGCTGCACCTGGTCGACCGCTGGCGAGCCGACGACGTCCTGGCGCTGGTGGCCGCCGAGGCAATGACCGTGATCGGCGCGGTCGCGCCCCAGGTGGCGCTGATGCTGCGGTCGCCCGGCTTCGACGACCTCGACCTGTCGGCGGTCGAGTTGTTGATCGTCGGCGGCGCCGCCAGCGCACCATCGCTGGTCGCCGAAGCACGGGAACGCTTCGGCGCCGGCTACAGCATCCGCTATTCCTCGACCGAGTCGGGCGGCTGCGGCCTGGCCACCCCACCCTGGCCGGTCGACCAGGGAGACGACGAAACGATCGGTCGACCCCGCAAGGGTATCGAGGCGTCGGTACGCGACGACGACGGCGGCGAGCTCCCCGTCGACACCCTTGGCGAGCTGTGGATCCGAACACCGAGCGCCATGGCCGGGTACTGGGAGGCCCCCCACGCCACGGCGGCCGCCATGACCGACGGGTGGATCCGCACCGGCGACCTGGCCACCTGCGACCGCCTGGGGCGCTACGCGCTGGCCGGGCGGCGGGGCGACATGTACATCCGCGGCGGCTACAACGTGTTCCCGTCCGAGGTGGAGGCCGCCCTGGCCGACCACCCCGACGTCGCCCAGGTGACGGTGGTGCCCCGGTCCGACGCCGTGATGGGCGAGATCGGTGTGGCGGTGGTCGTTCCGCGCCAACCGTCATCACCACCCGACCTGGAATCGCTTCGCCGTCACGGCGCCCGCACGATCGCCCGCCACAAGCTGCCCGAAGCGCTGCTCGTCCGATCCAACCTGCCCGAGGGGGCCACCGGCAAGATCGACCGCCGCCGCCTGGCCGACGAAGCCGCGGCGGTCGACTCTGGCGGCCGCTCTTCGGACGGGGCAGGATCGACCCGATGAGCCCGGCCCCAGAGTCCCAGTCGCACTCCGACCCGCAGCTGGTGGGCATCGAGCGCGTGCTCGTCACCTGCGCCCACCCCGACGACGTCGATTTCGGAGCGGCGGGCACGGTGGCCCGTTGGACCGCAGCCGGGGTCGAGGTCACCTACTGCTTCGTCACCGACGGGGAGGCCGGCGGCCTTGAAGATGAGCCGGACCGGGCCAGGGTGGCCCGCATGCGGCGCTCCGAACAGACCAGGGCCGCTGGCGAAGTGGGCGTCGAGACGCTGGAGTTTCTCGCCTATCGGGACGGGCGGGTCGAGCCCAGCCTGGCCCTGCGCAGAGACCTGACCCGCGTGATCCGCACCTACCGTCCGGACCGCATCCTCACCCAGAGCCCCGAACGCCGCTGGGACCGCATCGACCCGAGCCACCCCGACCACCTCGCCACCGGGGAGGCCACCGTGTGCGCCGTCTTTCCCGACGCCCGCAACCCGCTCGCCCACCCCGAGTTGGCCGAACGTGGGCTTCTCCCTTGGGTGGTCCCCGAAGTGTGGCTGATGTCAGGCCGCAACCCGGACACCTACGTCGACATCACCAACACCCTCGATGCCAAGCTGGCCGCCTTGTCTCACCACGTCAGCCAGCACCCCGATCAGGGCGAACTGCACGAGATGGTGCGAGGCTTTCTCACGCAGAACGCCCGGGACGGTGGCCTCGAAACCGGCCGCTACGCGGAGGCCTTTCAGCGGGTGTTCACGGCCTGAGGGATCGCCCGGCGCAGCCATGGGTCGCGCTCCCCTGGATTTGAGCGCTTCGCACCCTCAGGCTGGGGGGATGGCGCTGATTGCTGTGATGGTGCTCGTCGCTTCGACGTTGGTCGGGTGGGCGGTCACGGTTCCGCTGCACCGCTTTTGCGAGGACGACGCCGGAGAGGGGTTTGCCGTCACCTGCGTCGCTGCCTGCGAGCGCTGTGGCGCCGAGGTGCGGCCAGTCGACGTCGCGCCGCTGCGGTCGTGGTTCGGGCCCGGTCGGCGCTGCTCCCACTGCGGCGCCTCGCGAGGCTGGAGCTGGGTCGCTCCTCAGGCGGCCATCCCGATGCTGGCAGTGATCACGACGCTCGCGATCGGCCCGACAGCGTCGGTGCCGGTCTACGGGTTGTTCGTCGTCGTCTTGGTCGTTGCGTCGGTCATCGACCTGCGCACGATGCTGATCCCCCGGCAGGTGGTCTGGGTGGGCATGGCCGGCGGCCTGGCCCTGATGGGCGGAGTTTCGTTGTGGACC
Organism: Candidatus Neomicrothrix sp.; assembly: GCF_035329545.1. Taxonomy (NCBI): domain Bacteria; kingdom Bacillati; phylum Actinomycetota; class Acidimicrobiia; order Acidimicrobiales; family Microthrixaceae; genus Candidatus Neomicrothrix; species Candidatus Neomicrothrix sp. The sequence continues at coordinate 52,532 of NZ_DAOLGP010000017.1, read as the reverse complement.
GGCGACACCGGCCGACTGAGCGGCGCCGTCGTCGGGGCGGTCGGCTACTTCGCCTTCCTCTGGGTGACCAGCCTGATCTCGCCCGGCGGCATGGGCATGGGCGACGTCCGTCTCGGCGCGCTGATCGGCCTGTACCTGGGCTGGCTCGCCTGGCCGCTGATTGCGGCGGCCCTCGTGCTCGGCTCGGTGGTCGGCATCGCGCAGGGCCTCTTCGCCACTGGGCTCAGCGGGCGGCGTCAACCGTTCCCGTTCGGCCCGGCGCTCGCAGCCGGCGCCCTGATGACCGTCTGGGCCCATCAGCCGATCCTCGACCTGCTCGTCGGCAGCGCAGGGCTGTAGCCGACGAACAGGTTGTCGGCTCCGTCACGCTACGAGCACATCGGGCCGCCCACCCCACCGCTCGACCCCGTCGGCCCTCAGTCCTCACCCGTGCCGCGCTTGGGGTTCGTCTCGGCGGCCGGGCTGCCCGATGTCGTCGGGGTACCCGGGCCGGAGGCGTCCCGGCCATCGCTGAGGTCCAGCGGCGTCCCGGCGGGCGCCGCCGGTTCGCCGATCTCCCAGGTGGCGGCGATATCGGCGAGGGCGGCGGCGCTCACCAGCTGCGCGCAGTCGGCGGTCAGGTGCACGCCGTCGCTCTGGCGACAGCTCACCCGCCGGCCGTCGTCGAGCGTCAGATACTCGGCATAGCCACCATCAGCACCGGCGGTCAGCGCGCCGGCATCGACCAGGGTCACCCAGGGTCGGCTCTTGGCCGAGGCCCTCACCTGGGCGTTCATCGCGTCCACCGAGCGCTGGTGCTTCGATGACGCGACGTCGGGCTGAAGTACCCAGAACAACCGGCGGTTATCCGCCCGGAGGCCATCGAAGAGTTCGTCGACTCGGCGCCGGTACTCCCGGTCCCACTCGGCGGTCGCCGGGCGGGCGACCACGTTGCCGGCGGCATCGGTCAGCTCCTGCGCGTCGTTGCCGCCGATCATCATCACCAGGGCCTCCGGCTTGACGTCCTTGGCGATCTCGGCAAAGCGGGCGGGCCAGTTGTAGTAGTCGGGCCGGGCCAGTCCCGAGGAGATCTTGTACTCGTAGGTGACGTCCAGCGTCGGGTCGTCGACCCCGGCGGCCTCCGTCAGCTGGCCGAGCGACTGGCCCATCGAGTCACCGGCAACGTGCACCTCCAGGGGTACCTGGGCCGTCACCTCCCGCAACGGTGGCGTTGCGTCCTTCCGATCGGCGGAGGAGGCGTCGAAGTCCACCGGCTGGTCAGCCGGGTCGTCCACCTCACGGCCAAGCGCCGAACCCAACGCGTCAGCGGGCCGGTTGAGCGACAGTAGGTTGGAGACGCGGTCAATCCCTTGGACGACCGGCAAGGTGATCGTGCGCACCGGCCCGATGTCCATAGCCCGCACCGAGCGCACCATGTTGCCGGACGTCAGAAAGACGAACAGCACCAACGCCACCACGTAGCTCAGCCACGCCGACTGATACGGAACCCCCAGCCGCACACGTCCCCCAGGGCGTCCGTCGACCAAGCGCACCCGCCGCAGGCCGCGACCGGTTCGGTCGCCGGGGCGGGAGCCTCCATGGGCACGGCGAGAGCCGCCGGAGTCGGAGCCGACCCGGCGGCGCAAGGTGGGTGTCGAGTGTGTCTCGCCGCGTCGCGCGTCTGGACGCACACGCGTCGCAACCCGGTCACCGTCATCGTCCCACTCTTCGGGACCGTGCGCCGACCCCGGCCGGCCGTAGCCGTCGGACGAGTCCGACGTGCCCCGCCGAGCTGGTCGTCGTGGTCGGGTGGGGATGGCCATGGAGTCCTCACAGTTGGCGTCGCTGTCGGCGTGACCGCCGTCAGGCGGTTGCCGTTCGCGTGATCGTTGGACCGCCCGCAGCTGCGGGGGTCATCCGAACTCCAACGGTGAGGTTAGGAGGGTGGCGCCGCCAGACCGGGGATACCCCCTCGCCTCGGGCGAGCGGCGCGCCGATCCGGGCCGGATCAGGCCGGATCAGGTGATGTCGCGCAGGTACCGGATCAGGTCGGTCGACGTGACGATCCCCGCCAGGTGTCCGACGGCGTCGACGACGACCACCGAGTGGTAGTCACCTCCGGACAGACGATCGGCGGCATCGTGGACGGTGGCGTCGACGCCCAACGTGTCCAGTTCCACGGTCATCGCATCATCGATGTTGAACTGATGATCCAACATCGATCGCATCATCCGGTCGGAGGGATCCTCGATGTCGTACACCAGGCGCAGCACGTCGGTGGCCGACACCATGCCGACCGGCCGCTGACCGTCCAAGACGGGCAGGTGATGGATGCTCCGAGACTCGAACAGGTCATAGACCTCCGACAACGCCTGAGAACGGTCGACGGTGATCACCTCGGTGGTCATCACCTCGGCAATAGACGGAGAAGCAGAATCGGCCATAACCCTCAGCGTAGGCTGAATTCGGCCATGAGCAGAACCCTGTCGACCATGATCCCGTTGGGCACCGCGCTTCCCGAGTTCGAGGCGGCCGCACCGGACGGTTCCCGGTGGGACACAGCGTCGGCCGCAGGGGCACCCGGCCTGCTCGTCGTGTTCCTGTGCAACCACTGCCCGTTCGTCGTGCACCTCGGCCGGGAACTCGGGCTGCTCACCCAGCGGTGGGCGTCCCGGGATCTGGCCGTCGTCGGCCTCAACCCGAACGATGCCGAGGCGTACCCGGCTGACGCCCGGGAAAAGATGGCGCCCTTCGCCCGGTCGTTCGGATGGGACTTCCCGTACCTCGTCGACGAGGGCGCCGAGGTGGCCACCGCTTTTCGCGCCGCCTGCACGCCGGACTTCTTCCTCTTCGATGGCGAACGAACGCTCGTGTACCGGGGCCGCTTCGACGCCAGCCGCCCCGGCAACGACAGCCCGGTGACCGGCGGCGAGCTCCGGGCGGCGGTCAACGCCCTGTTCGACGGCGTCCCGACGCCGACCGAACAATCGCCGTCGATGGGCTGCAACATCAAGTGGCCACCGGGACGTGAGCCGGAGTGGTTTGGCTAGGGTCGAACCGACACATCGACGATCATTTCGGGGGGACACTGTGAGCGACAGCGATCAGCAAGGCACCGTGAGCGACAGCGAGGCGGACATCGGCGTCCTCGAGGTACGAAACCGAGCGGATCTCGGCCGCTACGAGCTGCTCCAGGACGGGGTGGTCGTGGGACACGCCGACTACTCGCTCCGGGACGATGAGATCACGATCCCCCATGTCGAAACCGAACGGTCGCTTCGCAACCGGGGTCTGGGTTCGAAGCTGATGGAGGGTGTGATCGCCGACGTGGTCGACCGGCAACTCACCGTCGTTCCGGTCTGTCCCTTCGCCGCGAACTACCTGCACGACCACCCGGATCTGGCCTACCTGATCAAGCGGTAACGCCGTGGCGGCGGGACGAACCGCCGCCGACGAGGGTCAGGCCGGCCGCCGCCAACACGGCAGCGGTGCTGGCCTTCGATCCCATGGCGATGATCAGCCCATCGGCTCGGAAGGTCACCAACAGCAGCGCTGAGATCACGACGACCGTCCACCCGACCGGCACCAGCACCGCCTCGTCCAGCTTGGGGATGATCAGCGCCATCGCGACGCCCAACACCACCAGGATCAGGCCAAGCAGAATCGAACCGGCGAAGACGTTGCGGGCGAAGTCGCCAGGCACATCGTTGCTCTCCGCAAAGGGCCCCCACCAGGTGCCGTTACTGTCGCCGGCGAACGGGGCACCGATGTGACCGCTCGCCACCAGGGCTCCGTACCCGGCGAGCACCCAGCCGAACGTCGCGGCGCGCACAGGCCGGGTTTGAGGTGCCAGCGCCAGGATCGCCACGTGCAACGCCATCATCAACAGATAGCTCCAGTACCACTCACCGTCGGCGTTGGCGACGGCAAGTCCGATGGCGCCGGCCTGCACGAAACCCAGCACCGCGGCGACACGCAGGTAGCGGCCAGAAAGCAACAACGCCACCAAGGTGGCCTCGATGAAGAGCGTCAACCAGCCGAAGACGCTCAGGTTGGGTCCGATCAGGTGCTCGAAGATCCACGGGCTGCCGGGGACGACCCGGAACTCCGCTCCCTTGTCGACGTAGCCGCACAGGCCGCTGCACTTCCCCGCGGTCTTGCCAAACGCCGTAGGCACCTTCCAAGACAGGTTGGAAAGCCACAACAGCGCTGCGGTCCACCGCAGCACAGCGGGCGCCCAGCGAGCGGACAGCTCGTCGGTGCGCCCGACCACGGCGCTCGTGCGCTCTTGCGTTGACGGTGAGTTCATGACCGGCCGATACCCGACCGGGTTGGTGGCCAAACCCGCCGAGCGATGAAGCGGTTATCCGGGTCGGATCGACGGTGGCGTCGACGCCGCCGAGAGGACGGCGCCATCGACGGGAGAGAAGAGAGAGTGCAAAGAGGTACGGGGCCGACCGACCGGTCGGCGTGTTGGGTCACGCTCAACGGATGCCGATGCTGGCATCGGCTCCGGGTGGGCGGCCTTCCACCAGCCCTAACAGCGCCTGCGCCGGCACCTCCAGCGGGAGCGTGGTTCGGGTGATGAGCAGGTGGGTGTCGGTGCGACCGTTGTGAATGGTCGGACCAAACGGCGACCAGAACGCTCCGTGATCGGCGATCGTCAGCTCGGCCGGCAGCTGATCACGCTCGAATCGCACCCCCATCCCGGTGTCCTCGGCCCGGCCGCTGGTGATGATCGGCCGGACGAGGTGATCGTCGTCGGTGATGCCCCAGCCGCGGTGCATGGCACACAGTCGGCTGCGATCGTCGGGCGTCATCTGACCCTCTTCGATGGTGGTGGCGATGCGCACTGTGTGCCCCCGCTGCACCATGCGCGGCACCGCCTCGACCACCTTGGCGTAGTTGAGCGGTCCGCGCATTTCGTCGTTGGATACGGCGTCGGGCGAGTCGAGGGAGATCTGAAACCTGACCCGCTTGCCCAGCAGCGGGTCGAGCATGTCGAGTCGGTCGCCACCGAACAGCGTGCCGTTGGTCAGCACGGTCACGGGAAGGTGCTCCGCCATGGCCGTGACGACCGCGACCATGTCGCGACGCAGGAACGGCTCTCCCCCGGTGACGCCCACCGCCCGAAAGCCCAGCGCAGCGGCCTGCTCGGCGATCGCCACCATGTGTTCGGGACCGATCATGCGCCGCTTCGAGCGCGGCGCCGACTCGGTGAGGCAGTACGCGCACTCCAGGTTGCAGTGGTAGTTGGAGTACACCCAAACGCGGTCGGGCAGCACACCCGACTCGATGGCGGCGCCGACCGACCCCGGCAGGTGTTCGGCGGCCGGTTCGGTGCCGTCGTGGGTGCGACTGTCGATGCTGACCGCCGTGCTCACAGGTCCACCTTGAAGCTTTCGGCGCTCAGGCGCGCCAGCGTCTCGTCGCTCACCGGTAGGTCGAGCGCTGTGCAGAATCGGTTGAGCATCATCGTCACCCCAATCGTGTTGGCCAGCTCGACCAGCTCGTAGTCCTCGAAGTGTTCCTTCACGTCCGCCGTGATGTCGGCCGCCACCGCACCCCGCCCGCCGGCCACCTCGTCGATCCAGGCCAGGAGTGCCAGCTCAGCCGGGTCGTCGTAGGCGTCCACCCACGGGGTCTCGCCACGCAGCGCCCGCACCTCGGCGTCGCTCAGACCGATGTCGAGCGCCACGGTGGTATGAGCGGCCACGCAGTAACGGCACGACAGCAAAGCGGAGGTCCTGAGAACGGCCAGCTCCTTCAGGCGGGCGCCGGTGCTGCCCGCCCCCAAAGAGGCCCCGATATTGGGAAGCGCCACTCGGGCGACCTCCGGAACTTGGGCCAGCGCAGCGGCGATGGGCCCTGGGTCGCCACCGGCGAACACCCCTTCCATCAGCAGCGGTGCTGCTACCTGATCGAGCAGTTCTATCTGGGCCACCTGAGCGTCCTCCCGCACCACGACGCCGGGGAAGGGGACCCCCTAGATACGACGTGTCACCAGACACTAAACGTTCACGGTTCGCCCGCGCACCCGACCGGCCGGATCTTGACGATAAAAGTCGCGCAGCAGGCCGTACAGGTCGGGGCGATCGGCCGCCAGCTCGGCGCCGCGGGTGAAGAAGACCTCGGTGACCACTGCGAAGAACTCGCCCGGGTTGACCGAGGCGTAGGACCTCAGCAGGTGCGACCCCTCCCCTCGTCCGACCGCCTCGTACTCGGCGGTGAACACCTTGACCCAGCGCTCAACCATCGAAGGGTCCGACAGCGGCGGTGTGCCGTCGACCACACCGTCGAGCAGGTCGAGCTTGTGGGCGAACTCGTGGTACACCACATTGTGGCCGTGCTCGGGGTGTCGGGCCTCCCGGCTCGCCGAATTCCAAGTGATCATCACCGGGCCCCGCTCGCTCGTCTCCCCCGACAGGGTGACCGGACCGTCGCTCAACATGCCTGGCACGAAGCTGAACTCTCGGCCGGTCACCCGCACCTCGTGTGGTGCCACCAAAATCGATCCAACCTTGCCGTAGGCCTCCAGACCCAGCTCCAGCACCAGCAGCGCGGCGTGCCCGGCGATCACCACCTGCATCTCGTCGGTGATCGTCAGCCCGGCGGTGGCCTCCCAGCGCTTGTTGACGATCAGCTGCAATGCCAGCTGCTCCAGCCGTTCCCGTTCGTCGGCGCTCAGCGCGCCCCACGGAGCCAGGCAGGTCTCCAGCTCCCGGCGCCACTCGTCAGGAAACTCGGGCGGTTCGTTACGGGCCCGCCACCAATCCCCGAGCCTGGTCATCGGCCTATGCCGTCGTCGGGGGATTCGGTCGTTCGAAGTGGCTGAGCGATGCGTGCCATCACCCCATCTTTGCCGATCCTCGGCCGGCGCCGACCGTCACGTAACCGAAAGCGCTGTCCTGTTGCCACGCCCGCCTTCGAGCGACGACCGCTTTCAGAACTGAAAGTAGATGAACGGCGCAACACCTTGAGGGCCGAGTACGTCGATCAACGCCAGCAGCATCCCGAAGCCGACCGCCTGGGCCAGCGGTGTCCAACGCGAGAAGCCCACCTCGAGCGTGTCGCCCACCTTGGAGGGTAGGTACTGGGCGGCGAGCACCCCGGCGATGACGAGCAGCGCCAAGGGTGTCACCAGCGACTGACCGCCGGTCCAGCCGGTGATCAGACGAGCGAGCACCGCAAAACCGTCCCCCAGGGACGGGGAACGGAAGAACACCCAGCCGACACAGACGAACGCAAACACCAAGACGCGCTTGACCGCCAGCGGCCAGCCGGAGTGGGTCGGCCGAGAGTCCTCAAGATCGGCCCGCAGCCGTTTCCATTCGTCGTCGAAGGGAATCTCCCCGGTCGGGCGGCGGCGGAACCAGCGGTTGCCGGGTGCCGACGCCGGTGACGGATCATCATCGCCTGGTTCGCCGACGAAGCGGTCCCGCTCGGAGTGGTCGACGTCTGCTCGGGCGGCCTCCCGAAGGTGGTCCAGCGACATGCCGGCTGTCTCGTAGCTGGCTTGAAAGCGTCCGGAGCCGGCGACGGCCTGCCCTTCGTCGACCTCGGTGCTCAGGCCCCCGCCGTCCGTGGCAGTGAGGTTGGAGTTGTGGGAGGCCAGCGACTTGACCGCAAGACGTCGCTCCAACCAGGCCGAGCGGATGCCGGCCGAAACCGGAGCGCCGGCCTTGCGCCGGTCGCTCATCCAGCGTTCCACCGCCAAACCAACGCCCTGGTAGAGCCCCCACGCCAGGAAGGTGCCGCTGGCCCCGTGCCAGAGCCCGCCCAGGGCCATCGTCAGGATCAGGTTGCGGTAGTGGCGGGCAGCTCCACCCTGGTTTCCGCCGAGTGGGATGTAGAGGTAATCGAGCAGCCAGCGCGACAACGTCATGTGCCAGCGACGCCAGAAGTCCTGAATGCTGCTCGCCGCATACGGACGATCGAAGTTGTCGGGAAAGTGAAACCCCAACAGCAAAGCGATGCCGATGGCGATGTCGGTGTAACCCGAGAAGTCGGCGTAGATCTGGATGGCGTAGGCAAGGATGGCCACAAAAACGGTAAAGGCCGTGTATCCGCCAGGCGCAGCAAACACCGGATCGACCAGTTCGGCCATGAAGGAGGCGATGACCACCTTCTTGATCAGTCCACGGCCGATCAGCCGAACCGCCCGGGCCACATCGATACCATCGGGGTTTCGTCGATGGTGCAACTCCGGCATGAACTCGCTGGTACGAACGATCGGGCCCGCCACCAGCTGCGGAAAGAACGCCAGATACAAGCTGACGTCGAGTACCGAAAAGGTGCGCTCGTCGCCCCTGAACACATCGACGATGTAGCTGATCCCCTGGAACGTAAAGAAGCTGATCGCCACCGGCAGCGCCACCGACTTGACGAGCCCGTGCGGCTCCAAACCGAAGGGCGACAACATCCGCACCAGGGACTCGCTGAAGAACTCGTAGTACTTGAAGTAGCCCAACGTGCCCAGGTTGGCGGCCAACCCAACCACCAGCCAGGCCCGTCGCGCCGCGCCGTCTCGGGGCTCCATCGCTTTGGCCACCAACGCGTTGATCAGGCTGGAGCCAATGATCAGGCCGAGAAAGCGCCAGTCCCATGCCCCATAGAAGACGTAGCTGGCCCCCAGCATGAAGAGCTTCCAGGCCTGGGGGCGGTCGTTGAGCCGCCAGGCGACTCCCAGCACCACGACAAAAAACAGTGCGAAGCTCATGGTGGGAAACAGCACGGGCGCGCGCCTCTCTGTGGTGCGGTTCCGCCCGCGTACCCAGCGCTCGTTAGTCAACCACAGCCCCACTGACGAGTGGCGGATGTCGTCCAAGCCCACGACCCGGCTCGATGTATGAATAGCCCAGGTCGGAGCCTGCGTGCGTGATCAACAGCCAACGACCGCGAAGATGCATTTTCTGGTGCTTGCACGTAGAGTGATTGCATGGCTCCAAAGAAATTGAATTCAGAATCATCCAACCCTGAGGATGTGGTACGTCGGTACCTCAACTACCTCAGCGACCCGTCTTCGGTGATCGATCACGATCGCGTCAACGAAGTACAAGAGCAATTGAGCAGCACCGACGACCAGATCGAGCGACTTCGCTTGGAATCAGAACTCGATCGAGCGCAGAGCACCGACGGCGAAGCGATCGCTCAATCGTTCATTTCGGTCGCCAAGGCATTCGCCGACTCGGAGCACATCACCGCCGGCGCGTTTCGACGCCAAGGCGTTCCTTCCGAGGTGCTGTCCCTCGCCGGATTTGATGTACGAGCCGCCAAGAGCGCCAAGGCTCCGACGGTTCGTTCCCAGCGGGTCAATGCGGCCACGGTGTCGACCCACGTACTCGGTCGATCCGGAGAGTGGACCTACAACGACATTGAGTCGACGACCGGCGCCAGCATCGGCACCGTGCGAAAGGTCGTCGACGAACTGGTGGCGTCCAACAAGGTGAAGTCGCTGGGTGCCGACCCCAACCACGCCAGCCGGGGCCGCGCCCCCAACCTGTTCACCACCGCCTGATCGCTGCGCCGCTTGCAGGCGCATCGCGAACGCGTCACGGCCCCCGAACACTGAGGTGTTTGGGGGCCGTTGCGCGTCGACCCGCTCACAGTGGGTCAACGCCATGGTGGAGGTGATGGGAATCGAACCCACGACCTCATCGTTGCGAACGATGCGCTCTAGCCAACTGAGCTACACCCCCATGGATGGGACAGCAATACTATCGGCCCCCACAGCATCGACGCCCATCGGCGAAGGGGCTCAAGGCTGCTTCTTGACCAGTGCCCGGGCCACCTTCAGCCCACCCTCGTGCACCGAGCGGGATGCGTCGTGGAGTGGTTACCAGCCAACCGAGCGGGGCAGTTGCTGGTGCGGCTCTGCCCACTCCTCGTTATAGCCGTCAGCGACAGGGGCCTCGTCGTAGTAGGCCGCCTCGACGACGTAGTCCTCGTAGTTGGCCACCGGGGCGTACTCGTCCTCGTAGTAGGCGGCCGGCTCGGCGGGGTAGGCCTCGTCGACATAGCCGGCCACCGCGTTACCAGGCCGGGCGTCGTCGAGATAGAACACCTCTCCGACGGCACCCATGATCGGGGCGGGGGCGGCCGGTCGCTGCAGGTAGGAAGGGCGCTGCTGGTCGGCTTGGCGGCGAACGGTGCGTGAGGCGCGCTGAGCATTGGAGGCCCGCTCGCTCTGAGCGCGGGTGGCGAGCAGGTAGACGTAGCCAACCAGGGCGGCGTCGAGAGCCAAGTGGACGCCCCACACCGAGCCGCCCATCAGCACGCCACCCATCAGGGTGAGCACGCACAACACGAGCAATGCGAACAACACCATCGACCGCCGCTGCTGGGCCTGGGTTCGGCTCATCGATGTCAGGGCCGAACCGCTGGATCGCGTCGACGGCGAAGCAAAACCGCCCATGGTGCCCGAGGACGACCGGCGCGAGACCGGCTGGGTCACGCTCCGCAGACCGGTGGGACGGCGCGACGTGGTCTGGCGATACATCCGCACCAGATCCGGGGTGAGCACGAGCGCCCACACCACAGCCAATCCCAACAACACCAGCACCGTAGGGTTCCTCACGTGATCCATGTACTCCTGGACTCTGTCCACGGTAGAAACCGTGGCGCGCTGGTTGGTGGATACCGGCACCATTCGGGGGGTGTCGGAGCGTGACCCGGCCTCGCAGGGCATCTGGATCATTGCTTTACGACCACGAACTGTAACACGTACGCCATACGGGTGGCTACGGGTAGTCGGGCACACATGCCATGAGCCGACCTCTGGCATAGACACCGGTCACATCGACCCAGATTCCTTGCCCACACTGGGCACTTACACCGGATACCTCATTCAGAATTCGGGGCGTTCAGCGCGCGTATGCCCCGCAACCAGGGCCTCGGCCGGTGACGAAACGGATGCGCTCGCCGCTTGTACCCGGCGGGTTCCGCCACGCAACGTGACGAGAAGATGACGCAACTACACGCGTGAAATTCTCATCGGTCAAAGATCGCGGAGCCGCTGGAGCCCGGTCCATCGCGCCCCTCGCCAACCTCGTCGCCCTGGCGACGGTACGCACCGGAGCGACCCCCGGTCTTCTCCCACAAGGTGATCTCGCCCAGCGTCATCGCCCTGTCGACCGATTTACACATGTCATAGATCGTCAAACAGGCGACCGAGACGGCGGTTAACGCTTCCATTTCGACGCCGGTGCGGTCGACGGTCTCCACCCGAGCTTCGACCTCGACCCAGGCGTCGTCGATGCGGAAGTTGATCAGGATGCCGCCGATCCCCACCGGGTGGCACAGCGGGATGAGGTCGCTCGTCCGCTTCGCCGCCTGGATCCCCGCCACGCGCGCCACCGCCAGCACGTCGCCCTTCGACACCTCACCCCGGGCGATCAGCGCGGTCGTCTCGGGGGTCATCAGCACCCGCCCACGGGCGGTGGCCCGGCGGGCGGAGACCTCCTTCTGGGTGACGTCAACCATGCGGGCTCGCCCCAACGGGTCGAGATGGGTCAGCGGCTGTTCGACCATGGCGGCGAGGATACTCAGCCCGTCAGGGTCGTGTACCAGGCCGTTACCCGCCGATCTGACTCATCGATCGACTCGGCCGGATGAAGTTGACCTGGCCAATCGCATGGCCGGCGCGTTTGTCCTCGACGCACCCCTCGATCGCCGCCGCCACTTCATCGTCGCCGGCGCCGGCGCGCAGCAGCGCTCGAAGGTCGGTTTCGTCGGCCGAGAACAAGCAGTTGCGCAGCTTGCCATCAGCGGTGAGGCGCACTCGGTCGCACGTGGCGCAGAACGGCTGGGTGACCGAGGCGATCACCCCGATGTGGGTACCCCCCGGTGCTCCCCCACCGTCGGCGAACGCAAAGCGCTCGGCCGGAGCGTTGCCCTTCGGGATCGCCACCAACGGGTACACCTCGTCGATACGCGCAACGATGTCGGCCTGGCTGAGCACCGCCGAGCGCTGCCATGCCCCATCAGCGTCGAGGGGCATGAACTCGATGAACCGCACCTCCACCCCCTCGGTACGACCGAACCGGGCGAAATCGACCAGCTCGTCGTCGTTGACGCCCGCCATCGCCACCACGTTGATCTTCACCGGGTCGAGCCCCGCCAACTTGGCCGATCGGATGCCATCGATCACGGCGTCGAAGGAATCGCGGCGGGTCATCTCCACAAAGCGGTCGCTGCGCAGCGTGTCGAGCGAGACGTTGATCCGGGCCAGTCCGGCGTCGGCCAGCGCCGATGCGAGCAGCGACAGGGTGGCGCCGTTGGTCGTCAGCGACAGGTCGACGCCGAGGCGGGACAGCCGTTCGACCAACCGGGGCAGGTGGGCCCGCACGGTCGGCTCGCCGCCGGTCAACCGGATCGAGTCAAACCCGTAGCGCTGGACGAGCAGCGACGCCAGGCGCTCGATCTCCTCGAAGCTCAGCACCTCACCGCGAGGCAACCACTCCATCCCTTCGGCGGGCATGCAGTAGGTACAGCGAAAGTTGCAGCGATCGGTCACCGAGATACGCAGGTCGCGGTGGACCCGCCCGAAGGTGTCGCTCAGCTGTTGCACGGCGCCCACCCTATGCCGGAGTTCCCGGCTCGCTTCCTCACGGCAACATCAGGATGGTCGCCTCGGCGCCGGGCTCGATCGCCACCCCGCCCGGTTGGGTCGCCAGTCCATTGGCCAGCGCCATCGTCGACAGTTGATGGCTGCCCTGCCCTCCCGCCGACCGGGCGGTCCAGACGCCCTCATCGTCCGACTCGACCAGCACCCTGGTGAAGTGGGTGCGCTCGTCCACCCGGCCATTCACCTCGGCGGCCGGTCGACCGGCCAGCCCGTCGACCAGCGTCGCCCGCAGCCGCAGGATCGGATCGTTTCGACCGGCCAAGCGGGCGATCAACGGGGCGGCGAACAACATGAAGGACACGTGCGACGACACCGGGTTGCCCGGCAGGCCCACCACCGGGGTCGATCCAACCGTGCCGGCGGCCAGTGGCTTGGCCGGCTTGATCGCCACCTGCATCCAGCGCATGTCGCCGAGTCGAGCGAGGATCACCTTGACCAGGTCGGCATCCCCCATCGACACCCCGCCGGAGCTGAGGACGAGGTCGCAGTCCTCGGCCCCTCGCAGCAGTGCTGCCTCGATCAACGCCTCGTCGTCGGGCACCCGTCCCAGATCGACCGCCTCCGCGCCCATCCGGGCCACCGCTGCCAACAACCCCGGGCGGTTCGAGTCGCGCAGCTCGCCCGTCCGCAGCGGCCGGTCCTCGGTCACCAGCTCGTCGCCGGTCGACACGACACCGACCCGGGGGCGTCGGACGACCGTCACCCGCCGACGGCCGACCGAGACCGCCACCCCGATGGCGGCGGGGGTGAGCCGGGTCCCGGCGGGCAGCACACGCTGGCCGGGCGACACATCCTCGCCGGCCCGCCGGATGAACTGCCCGACCGGCACGGAGAGCTCAAAGGTGACCGCTTCGTTCCGGTCGTTTCCGTCGCTCACCGAGGTCCGCTCCACCATCTCCACCGCATCGACCCCGGCCGGAATGGGCGCCCCGGTCATGATGCGCACCGCCTCGCCTGGGCCGACCGTCAGGCCTGGGTCGGCCACGCCGGCCATCTGGCGTCCGACGACCCGCAGAGTCGCGCCCGGTTCGGTGGCATCGGCCGATCGCAGGCCCCAGCCGTCCATCGCCGCGTTGTCGTCGCCGGGGACGAGTTCTGAAGCGACCACGTCCTCGACGAGCACCAGGCCGTCGGCCTCAGCGACGGGCACCTCGACGCTCCCGAGCTTCGACCCCAGGCCGACCACGAACGAGCGCGCCTCGTCGAGTGGGGTCACGTCAGGCCACGCTCGGCAACCAACCGGGCGAGAAACGAGGCGAACTCCGGGCCGAGATCGTCCCGCTCGAGGGTCATCTCGACCGTGGCCCGCAGAAAGTCGATCTTCTGGCCGATGTCGTAGCGCCCCGATTCGAAGATCAGGCCGTGCATCGGCTCGACCGCCAACAGCTTGTCCATCGCATCGGTCAGCTGGATCTCGCCCCCGACACCCGGTTGCGCGTCTTCGAGAAACTCGAAGATCCGGGGGGTGAACAGGTAACGGCCGACGACCGCCAGGTTTGACGGGGCATCCTCGGGCGCCGGTTTCTCGACCACGCCCCGAAACTCGACGACGTCGCCGTCGCGCTCGCCGGGCTCGGCGCATCCGTACAGCGAGATCTCCTCATGAGGGACCTCTTTCAACGCGATGACCGAGCCACCGGTTCGCCCGTGCAGATCCATCATTTCGGAGATCAGCGGGGGTCGATGCGTCATGATGTCGTCGCCGAGCATGACAACGAACGGGTTGTCGCCGATGTGCTTGCGGGCGACCGACACGGCGTGGCCCAGGCCGAGGGGTTCACCCTGGCGCACAAAGTGGATGTCGGCCAGGTCGGCAAGCTCGACCACCTCGCTCAGCTCCTCCATCTTCCCCTTCGACTCGAGGAGATACTCCAGTTCGAAGTTGCGGTCGAAGTGGTCCTCCAGGCTGCGCTTGTTGCGACCGGTGATGATCAAAATGTCGTCGATTCCGGCGGCCACCGCCTCCTCGACCACATATTGGATGGCCGGCCGATCGACAACCGGCAACATCTCCTTTGGCTGTGCCTTGGTGGCGGGAAGAAAGCGCGTGCCCAAACCGGCCGCCGGGATCACGGCCTTGGTGACGCGTTTGGCGGCCCTGGGCGGTGGAGTTCCATCGGAGCTGTTCACGACATCGGGATTCATGGTCCGTAGCCTACGGGGCCGCTTTGGGAAACGATCCTGCGCCCGGTATCGTTGGCACTCGACGTTGACGAGTGCCAACCACTTCTTGGAGTCCTGATGCCAATCTATGAATACCGATGCCGGGACTGCGGCGAGGCGTTGGAAGTGCGCCAGGCCTTCACCGACGATGCGCTGACCGAGTGCCCCCACTGCAAGGGCAGCCTGCGCAAGATCTTCTCCACCCCCGGCATCTCGTTCAAGGGCTCCGGGTTCTACAAGACCGACAGCAGAAGCGGTGGCTCCGGCTCGTCGTCGACATCGACGACCTCGTCGAGCACCGACTCGGCCAAGCAGAAGAAGTCCGAGTCCTCCGGTTCCGACTCCTCGGGCTCCTCGGATTCGGGCTCCTCCGGTTCGAGCTCGGGCTCGGGCTCGGGTGACTCCGCCTCGAAGTCACCGGCCAAGTCGACCGCCGGCGCCTCCAGCGGCGACTGACCGTCCCCAGCGGCTGGGCCTTGGCGCCATGCGATCGACGCCGGGCGAGGCCCCTCGCCCGAGACGACGCTCGAGGCGTCGCGTGACACACTGAGCAGATGGTGAAACGCAAGCGGCGTCGCGTGCGACGCATCTCCACTCCTCCGCCCTCCGGCCCGATCGAAGCCGGGCTGATCAGCCCCCGCCGCTCCGTTCCAACCGGCATCGGCCGCCCCGAGTACGCCCTCGACGGCGAACCGTCGTCGCGCACCAGCCGTGCGGTGAGAACCGAGGACGAGCTGGCTCGCATGAGGGTGTCGGGCCGCTTGGCCGCCGAGGTGCTCAACGAGGTCTGCGCAGCCGTCGAGGTGGGCATCACCACCGACGAGCTCGATCGGATCGGTCACGAGGCAGCCGTTGCACGGGACAGCTACCCCAGCCCGCTCAATTATCGGGGCTTTCCCAAGTCACTGTGCACCTCGGTCAACGAGGTCATCTGCCACGGCATCCCCGACAGCCGGCGCCTCACCGACGGCGACATCATCAACATCGACATCACCGTGTTTCACGATGGGGTCCACGGCGACACCAGCTGCACCGTGTTGGTCGGCGACGTCGACGACGAGAGCCGACGACTGGTGCGGGTCACCCGCGCCGCAATGCACGCCGGCATCGGAGCGGTCGCCCCCGGCGCCAGGGTTCAGGACATCGGCAGGGCAATCGAGGCCGAGGTCGATCGCCACGGCGGCCGGTTCGGCATCGTGCGGGAGTTCATCGGCCACGGCATCGGCGACCAATTCCACACGAGCCTGCAGATCCCCCACTACTTCGACCCGCGGGCGACCACCGTGCTCGAGCCTGGCATGACGTTCACGATCGAGCCGATGATCACGGTGGGCCCGGCCGAGGTGTGGATGTGGGACGACGACTGGACGGCCCTCACCGTCAGCGGCCAGCGCACGGCCCAGTTCGAGCACACGATGGTGGTCACCGAGACCGGTGTGGAGCTGCTCACCATGCCCGCCGACGGTCCACCGGCCGAGGAGCGCTTCGCCGAGGCCGTGGCCTCGACCACCGCCAACTGACCGATCCCCATGACGTCCCGGTGGCACTCCGTCCGATCAGCGCGCCACACGCGCCGGCCCCAATGCTGAGCCTGCCGGCGAGACGTCCACGATGTGGTCGCCGACCGGACACCCCACGGGTGGTATCCGAAACCCGCTGACGCTCTCGACCTGACAAGTCGCCACTGCGCACCCTCCCCAGCTACAGCGGCCTACCGCCCACTGGTACTCCAGTGCCAGGGTTCACCGGGGAGATTGTGGAAGCCGTATTGGGCGGCGTTGGCCTTCAGCCAGTTGTATGCGGAGCTTCCAGAGCTCAGCGCCGAGCCGCCCATCGTGAAGTCGATCGCCAGGCCCTGCTCGTGCTGGGATGAACCCGGACGAGCGGTCGGTGGGCTGCACGACGACGCCGGGGCCTGGTAGATCGAGTAGCTGGACGAACCGCAGTTGCTGCGGCGAACACGGATCTGATCGGACGGGTCGCGAAACCCGCCGCCGCCGAGGTTGATGCCGGCAGCCTGCGCCGCGCCGAGCATGTTGGAAAGGTTGCCGGCGATCGAGCTGTGAACTCGAATGCCACCGACGCTGACGATGCTGCCGCTGCCGCTGATACCCACCGGCGCGCCGCCGCCTCCCGAAGGCGCCGAGCTACCGCCGCCTCCACCGCCACCGCCGCCTGAGGAGGCCTGGGCTGCTGCGGCGCGCTGGGCCTCGGCTGCGGCCTGCAGATCGGCCGCTTGTTTCAGCTTGGCCTGCTGCAGCGCAGCGATCTTGGCCTTGCGATCTTCCTCGGCCTTCTTCAGCTGCGCTGTCAACGCCAGCTGCTGCCTGACCAACTCGGTCGAGAGCTTCTCATCCTGTGCGGCCAGCCCTGCCGCCTCGGCGGAGGCCGAAGCGATGCGGTTGGCCACCTCCTCCTGAAAGTCGAGCTGCTCCGCTTGAGCGGCCTGAAGCCTGCCCAAGCGCGACGACACCTCGGCCCGCCGCTGCTGGGCCCGCTCCGATGCCGACGCGGCGCTGGCGCGGGCGGCACTCAGGTCCTGCTCGGTGGCGCGCAGGTCTTCTACCTGGGTTCGATCGTTGCCGGCTACCAGGTTGAGGTAGGTGCGGCGGGTCATCAGCTGGGTGGGCCCGGTATCCTCCGAGGCCGCACCGAAGCTCTGGCCCGGCATGGTGACGAATGCTTTGGCGGCACGGTCGGCCAAACCGTCGCGTAGCTTGCCCAGCTTGATTTCGGCGTCGGTGGCCCGCTTCTCGGCCTCCTTGGCCTGACGCTGGGAATCCTGCACACCCTTCTGGGCCTCCAACAACAGGTCCTGCTGGGAGCTGACGTTCTGGTTGAGGTCGTTCAGGGCCGCAGAGACCTTGTCGTCATCAGCCGCCAGCGCGTCGATCTGGGACGCCTTCGACGCCCGCTGAGCCCGAACCTGCTCGCGCTCCCCGGCCAGCCGCTTGGCCTCCGAGGCGTAATCGGTTCGAGACGGGGCGGCCCCGGCCGGACCGGCGGGGATCGACGCCGAGGTCACGCCGGAGATGAGCGTCACGGCCACGGCCGCCCACGCGGCCATCAGGCCGGGGGTTCGCCTCCGGGCGGCGGCCAAGTCAGGTCGGGGGGGAAACGAGCGCATCACACCTCTGGGGGGGGAGAGTGAACGGGATGGGCGGGCATGAGGGACCGGAGGTCGCTGGTCGACTCAAGCCGGCCGTGAGGGCCGAAACGTCACGCAAGCGTGACAAAACCCTCCGTTTGGTTACGGTTTGGTAACGATAGCGGGTCTTCGAGGACATGTGGGGTCTTTCGCCGAGGTTTCTGGCCAGTGTGACGCCTTGCACGCGTCGTGTTGGTGGATCATCGAGGGTCTCGCGACCCGCTGACAACGGCCCGGCCCCTTCGTACCGTGCCCCCCGTGAGTTGGTTCCGTTTCATCCCGACCTCCCTGCCCGATCACCCGCTGGGTGACCTGGCCCACCTACTCCGGCGACAACGGGCTCCCCAGGTGCTCGGCGCGCTGGCGTTGGCCCTGCTCAGCGCCGGCCTCTTGCTCCGCTCCGAGGCCAGGGCCGCAAGCGCCGAGCACCGCTGGGGAACCCTGAGCTCGGTCGTCGTCGCCCGCCACGACCTGCGCGCCGGCACCGAACTGGGGGCGACACAGGTTCGATTGCGCCGCCTTCCCACCGCCACGCTGGCATCCGATGCGCTGACCGAGGCTGCATGGAACGAGCTGGCGTCGGCCGGCGGGCCCCCGGTCATCGACCGCAACGTCGCCGAGAACGAGCCCATCCGGTCCGGCATCCTCGTCGGCGATGGGGCCCCTGGGGCGGCACGGGGCTCGGTGGTGGCGTTCCCGGACGGCACGCTGGCCCCTCGGCTCGACCCGGGCGATCACGTCCGAGTGGTCGCAGGTCAGTCGCTTGAGGCTGGGGCTTTCGACGGCGGAGGGGGATCGTTTCCATCGACGTCAGCCCTCAGTGGTGTGGTCGTCGGTCCGCCCACCGCTCCAACCGATGACGCCGGTCCGGCCGACCGATCACCTGGATGGATCGCCTGGGTGGCGGTGTCACCCAGGGACGCCGACGAGGTGGCGCAGATTGCGCTCTCTGGCTCAGTGGCGCTGGTGCTCGACAGCCCGAGCCCCAACGGTTCGGTTGACGACCGCCCAACCTCCGACGGGCCGGCCTTTGACGACCCTGCCAGGGTGCCCCGCTAGCGCCCGCCGAGCGACACGTCGTCGATCACGATCCAGGGCATCGAGGAACCCGACGGCAGCCGTTCGAGCTGACCACCGACGGCGATCACCCCGCTGAGCAGTCGCTGGACCGTCGACGCCAGCGTGATCTCCCTCGCCGGCTCCGCCACCTGACCGTTGCGGATCATCAACCCATCGGCACCAACCGAGAAGTCACCCGAGATGGGGTTGACCCCCGAGTGCAACCCGGTGAAGGAGTTGACCAACAGCCCATCGCCCAGCGTGGCCCGCAACTGCTCGGCAGTCCCGACGCCGGGCGCCATGGCCAGAGCGATCGCGCCGGCGCCGGGCAGCGAGCGGCTGCCCCTCACCGCGCAGGCGTTGGAGGACACCCCAAGGCGGTTGGCGGTCGTGCAGTTGAGCAGGAAGCTCGACAGCATGCCGTCGGAGATCAGCACGTTGCGGCGGCAGGCCAGGCCCTCCCCGTCGTACTCTTCGGCGCCCAGGCTGTCCGGGTCGGTCGGGTCATCGACGAGGGTGAGGGACGAGGCCGCCACCTCCTCGCCGAGGCGGTCGGCGAACGGCGACCGGCCCTTGACGACCGCTTCACCCGACAACATCCCCGCCACGATGCCCCACAGCGTCGCTGTCAGCCGTGGTTCCAACACGATCGGCATGCGGGCGCTCGGCGGCTGCGATGCACCGAGCAGGCGCGTCGCCCGCTCGACCCCATCGGCGGCGATCTCGGCCAGGTCGAGCAGCGCCGGATCGCGTGTGGCGTCCCAGCCGACGCCGATCTGGGTCTCGCCGTCGGCCACCGCCAGCGGCTGGGTGGCCGCCGAGCAGTGCGATCCGGACGAGGCGACGTCAATACCCTCGGTGGACACCAGCGCGCTCGAGCCCCACCCGTCGGAGTAGCTCGCCACCCGGACGCCGCTCACCCTGGGGTCGAGCTCGATCGTGCGGCGCTCGAGCTCCAACGCCCGGGCCACCTTGTCCTCGACGGGAATTGCCGCGACCAGGTTGTTACGCAGCGCCAGCTGGGCCGCCACCTCCACGCCGTCGGGCCGGGCGAGCGCCAGGTGCGGGTCGACCTCGGCGAAGGCGACGTTCTCACGTGCCTGGCCCAAGGTGTCGGCGATGACGTCGTCGGCGAGCGACCCCGCATGGGCGAAACCGACCCGGCCGTCGACCACCACCCGGATGCCCAGGGAGGCGGTCACCGACGCGGTCAGCGACTCCACCTGGCCGCCGTGCACCTTGACCGCCGTTCCCTCGTTGCGGGCCGCAGCCACCTCGACGTACTCGCCGGCCTTGGCCTGATCGCGCACCCGTCCGCACAGGGCCCGCAGCTCGGCCTCGGTCGCCAGCGCTGCCTCTCCCCGGTCGCCCCGAGCGTCACCCGATCGGTCCGTTGTCGTTGCGTCGCTCATGAACCCGCCAGGCTGAGGCCCTGGATCGACAGGCTGACGCCGGCAGCGTCGATTGGGAACCACGATTCATCGTCACCGACTGCGATCACGTCGGCCAGCATGCGCTGGAGGGTCGAGGCGACGATCGCCTCCCGGATCGGTTCGGCCACCTCGCCGTCGCGCACGCGCAGCCCCTCGACCCCGCAGCTGAAGTCGCCCGACGTCGGGTTGACGCCCGAGTGCAGCCCGGACACCTCGGTGACGAGGATCCCGTCGCCCACCGAGGCCAGGACGCCCTGACGGGTTGTGGAGCCGGGCACGAGGCGGACCGCCCGAGGACCGACGTTCAGCGAGGATCCAACCCGGATCGCCGAGCCGGTCGAGGCTGTGCCGAGCGCTGCGCCGGTCACCGAGTTGTGCAGATAGCTGGTCAACCGGCCACCGTCGATCAGCCCGACCTGGCGACAGGCCAGGCCCTCGTCGTCGGTGCGCGATGCCCCGGGACCGAGCGGGTCGGTGGGATCGTCGAGCAGCGACAGCAGCGGCGAGGCCACCGACTCGCCCAACCGGTCGGCGAAGGGCGAGCGTCCTTTGCGCACCTCCTCGCCGGAGAGCATCTCAGCGATCACCCCGAGAAACTGGGCGGTCACCCAGGGGTCGAGCACGGCATCGACGCGACCGCTGGGCGGCCGGGTGGCGCCGAGTAGGCGCACGGCCCGCTCGACCGCGTCGGCGGCGGTACGCTCGACGGAGAGTTCCTCGGCGCTGCGGCCCACGGCGAAACCGAAACCGGTTTGGGTCTCGGACCCATCGGACGCCATGGCGTAGACGGACAGGCCGGCGCCGCTTTCGCGCTGGGCGGCTCGCACGCCGGCAGAGTTGGCGACCGCCGACACGATCACCGAGTCGCCGTAGTCGGCGCCCTCGACCCCGCACATGCGGGCGTCGCCCCCGAGCACCGCGGCCTCGAGCGACAAGGCCAGATCGGCCTTGTCGTCGACCGACAACGCCTCGATACGCGCGTCGTACAGCTCGATGTCGGGCGGCCGCACGCCGTCGGGCGATGCCACCGCTGCGGTCGGATCGACACCGGCGTCGGCGGCGTTGGTGCGGGCCTCGACGAGCAGTTCGGCCAGCGCCGCCGGGTCGGTGAGGGTGGCGGTGGCCACCCCAGAGCGCCCGTCGACGATCACCCGGACGAGTGCACCCTCGGAACGGGCCGAGGACAGCGACTCGATCGCGCCGCCGTAGGCACGGATCTCGGTATCGACCGAGGCGCCCAAGCTGACGTCGATCTGCTCCCCCGGACGGGCGGTGGACACCAGGTCCTCTGCCCGACCCAACAACTCCTCGGGATCGACGAGGCCGGCGGCACCCGGCGACCGACCGGCTGCGGCGGAACCGGTGCGGGCGCTCACGCTGCGGTGCCGCCGACCGTCAGCCCACCCACCCGCAGGGTAGGAACCCCATCGCCCACCGGCACGCCCTGGCCGTCCTTGCCGCAGGTACCCGGGGAACCCATGGCGAAGTCGTTGCCCACCGCGTCGATCGAAGCCAGGGCCGCCGGGCCGTTGCCGATCAGGTTGCCGTCCCGCAGGGGCTCGGTGATCTTGCCGTCCTCGATCAGGTAGGCCTCGGTCATACCGAAGACGAAGTCGCCGGTGGCCGTGTTCACCTGTCCCCCACCCAGGTGGGCGATGTACACGCCGGTCGGGGTGCCGGCCACGATGTCGTCCGGATCGGACTCGCCACCGACCAGATAGGTGTTGGTCATGCGCACCATCGGCAGGTGCTGGTAGCTCTGGCGGCGCCCGTTGCCCGAGCTCGTGCGACCCTCCTTGCGGGCCCGCAGCAGATCCCACATGAAGTCGGTGAGCACGCCGTCGGAGATCAGCACGTTGCGCTGGGCAGGCCGGCCCTCATCGTCGATCGCATAGGCGCCCCACTCCCCACCCATCGTGCCGTCGTCCACCAACGTGACCAGCGGCGAGGCCACCTGCTCGCCGACACGTCCGGCAAACACCGAGGCCGCCTTGTTGACCAGGTCGGCTTCGAGGCCGTGCCCGCACGCCTCATGAAACATCACCCCGCCCCCGCCCGGGCCGATCACGACCGTGCGGTTGCCCGACGGCGCCGGGCGGGCGGCCAGCTTGGTGATGGCGCGCTGGGCGGCCCGGCCGGCCAGCTCTTCGACGCTGTGGTCATCGAAGAGCTCGAAGCCCACCGTGTGGCCGATGCTCTCGCGGCCGGTCTGCAGGCCGGTGTCCCCGCTGGCCACCGCCGATACCGAGAACAGCGTGCGCACCTGATCGTCCGATGCGAGAACGCCGTCGGAGTTGGCCACCTGGATGCGCCTGCGGGAGTCGCCGTAACGGGCCGACACCTGGCTGATCGACGACCCGGCCGAGCGGGCCGCATCGTCGGCGCGTCCGAGCAGTTCGACCTTGGCGCTGGTGGCCACGTCGCCGGGAAAGAGCCGAACCACCGAAGGGCTCGGGGCGTTGACCGTCGTGAGCTCCACCATCGTCGTAACGCCCTTGCCATCGCGAGCGGCTGCTGCGGCGGTTCGGGCGGCTGCGGACAGCCCCTCGGGGCTGAGGTCGGTCGTATGGGCGAAGCCGGTCGACTCCCCGACGACCACGCGGATACCGGCACCGCGATCGCGCCCGGTGGCCACGTCCTCCACCCGACCATCGTCGAGCACCGCCGAGGTGGACCGGCGATCCTCGACGAACACCTCGGCGAATTCGGCGCCGCCGCTCAGGCCGGCTGCCAGGACGTCGGACATGACGGATTGGTCGATCACGTGCGCTGCTCTCGATCGGGGACATATGGTCGGCCGGCCAACCTACCGCCCGGACCCGGCTCCACCCCGACGCCCTCGCAGGCCCCTCGCGGCCAGGGCACTAGCCTGCCGAGACCGTCGTTCGACGGGTGTCACCCCGTCAGGGAGCAGCCATGTCCATCACACCGGGACTCCGCGCCGAGATCGAAACCACGGTCGCCGAGACCGACACCGCCCAGGCCCTGGGGTCGGGCGACGTGCCCGCGCTCGCAACCCCCCGGCTGCTCGCCTGGTGCGAGTCGGCGTCGATCGCGGCGCTGGGGGACGCCCTCGAAGCCGACCGGACGACCGTCGGCATGCGGGTGCAGTTCGAACACATCGCACCCTCCGCCGTCGGCGCCACGATCACGACCGAGTCGATCCTCGAAAAAGTCGAGGGCCGGCGGCTGACGTTCACCGTGTCGGTGCGGGAGGAGGGCCGTTTGGTGGCGGCCGGCAAGGTCACCCGGGTGGCCATCGGTCGCGACGAGTTCCTGGCCAAGCTGGACTAGGCACCATGGTCCGCACCGTCGCCCAGCTCCGCACCCCCGCCCTGCTGATCGACACGCCCACCTTCGAGGCCAACCTGGCCGCAATGGACGCTGTACTGCCCGGGCCCCGGTTGCGGCCGCACGTCAAGGCGACCAAGAGCACCACCCTGGCCCGTCATCTCGCCGAGGGCGGCCATCGGTCTTTTTGCGCGGCGACACCGCGCGAGATCGAGGGCCTGGTCGCCGCCGGGCTGGTCGACGATCTGTTGCTGGCCAACGAGACCCTCGACACCGCCCGCCTGGGCGCGCTGTCCGAACGGGCCAACATCACCGTGGCGGTCGATTCGAGGGCGACGATCGAGGCGGCCGCGTCCGGCGGGGTCCGCTCGGTGCTGATCGACGTCAACGTTGGGCTACCCCGCTGCGGCTGCGAACCGGCCGAGGCCCCGGCCCTCGCCGAACTGGCCCGGTCGTCCGGGCTCGAGGTGCGAGGGGTGATGGGATACGAGGGCCACCTGCTGATGGTGACGGATCGCGCCGAGCGGGCACAGCGAACCGCTGAGGCGATGGCACTGCTCACCCACGCGGCCGACGAGGTGGGTGGCGACGTCGTGTCGGGCGGAGGTACCGGCACCTTCGACGTCAACACGTCCTGCACCGAAATTCAGGCCGGCTCCTACGCGCTGCTCGACACCGACTACGACACCCTCGACCTGCCCTTCGCCAAGGCACTGTCGGTGCTCGCCACCGTCATCTCGGTGAGCGCAAAGGGATGGATCATCGCCGACGCCGGGCTCAAGGCCTTTGGCATGGACCACGGCAACCCCTCCTGGGACGACGGCGAGGTGTTCTTCTGTTCCGACGAACACATCACGCTGTTGCCCACCGACGCCGTGTCCTCCAATGGCGCAGCATGGAAGGTGGGCGACCGGGTGCGGCTCTGGCCCGCTCACGTCGACCCGACCGTCGCCCGCCACCAGCGATACCACCTGGTCGATGGCGACGACGTGGTCGATGAGTGGGAGATCGACCTGCGTCACTGGTAGCTCACAGCCACTGGTCGATCGCTCCGCTGCCCCGCCGACGACCGGCAGTACCCTCGGCCGGATCACCACCGAGGACCCATACGCCCCTGGCGGACGCCCCGGCCACGCCGGCCCCGGTGTCGAACCGCTCAGCCCCATGCGGCGCGCCCTGGCGAGCACCTGGCTGAGGGTGCTGCTCAGCGCCGCCATGTTGGGCCTCCTCCTCTGGCAGCTACCCGACGTGTCGCTCAACGACCTCGTCCCCACCTGGACCGCTGCCACCCCGGCATGGATTGCGCTGGCACTGGGGTTGCAAGGCGCCGCACTGTCGATTCAGGCGGTTCGCTGGCAACGGGTCCTGGCCCTGTTCGACCAGCGACTGCCGATGCGACACCTGCTGTCGATGACCTGGGCCGGGCAGTTCGTCTCCAACGTTCTGCCGACCGCCTTCGGCGGCGACGTCGTGCGCATCGCGCGCTCCGCACCCGAATTGGACAGCGTCGGCACCGCGTTCGCCTCGATCACCCTGGAACGGCTGACCGGCTGGGTGGTGTTGCCCGTGATCAGCCTGGTCGCCCTGGCCGTCCACCCGTCGTTGCTGTCGGCGGGCACCCCGACCGCCCTGGCGCTCGCCATCGACGTCGGAACCCTGATCGCCCTGGCGTCCTTGCTGATCGCAGCCGGCCATTCCTCGGTGGGGCGCGTCGCCACGGCGCGGGTGGTCGCCGACGAGAACCCCAGCGGTTGGCGGGGGCTCCTCTTCGGGGTGTACCGGGGTGTTCGCGCCGCCCGCACCTACCCGTCACGCGCCGCCACCGTGATAGCCGCAGGGGCGGCGTTCCAGTTGGTGCTTTGCGCTGCGGTCTGGGCCGAGGGGCAGATCGTCGGCATCGAGGGCCTGACACTCCTGGCCGTGCTTGCGCTGTTTCCGCCGGTGGCGATCGCCCAGAACCTTCCGATCGGGCTTGGCGGCCTCGGCGTTCGAGAGGGGGCATTGGTGATCCTGCTGGGAGCGCTTGGAACCCCGGACGCTCAGGCGATCGCCCTTGGCCTGGTGCACTACCTGGCGACGGTGGCCGTGTCGGCGCTCGGCGCTCCCGCCTTCGCCGCCGGATACCGTCCAACCAAGCCCGGCCGTGCCGACCCCGAGACACCGCTGCCTGAGTAGGCTCGTTTTTTGTACAGGGAGCGGCCCGGCATCGAAGTGCTCTCATTTGTGGAGGTGACCAGCGTGCTGCTGGAGCAAATTTCCAGTCCCCAGGACATCCGACGGATGGACCCGGCCCAACTCGCCCAGCTGGCGGAGGAGATCCGCGCGTTCGTGGTCGACGCGGTCAATGCCAGCCCCAGCGGCGGCCACCTCGGCTCCAACCTCGGCGTGGTCGAACTCACGTTGGCGTTACACCGCAGCTTCCATTCTCCCCACGACGTGATCCTGTGGGACACCGGCCACCAGGCCTACGTCCACAAGCTGCTCACCGGCCGACGCGAAGGGTTCAGCACCCTCCGCCAGGCCGGCGGCATGTCGGGATACCCCAGCCGGGCCGAGTCCGAACACGACTGGATCGAGAACTCCCATGCCTCAACCGTGCTGTCCTATGCCCAGGGCATGGCGACCGCGCTCGAGCTGAGCGGCGGCCCCAAGCGGCACGTCGTCGCCGTCGTCGGCGACGGGGCGATGACTGGGGGGATGGCCTTCGAGGGGCTGAACAACCTGGGCCACAGCGGCCGCCGGGTGATCACCATCCTCAACGACAACGGCCGCTCCTACGCCCCGACCGCCTCCCGCTTGGGCGACAGCCTGGTCAAGCTGCGCGCCCACCCGATGTACCGGCGCAACACCGCCCGGATCGAGCGTGTGGTGCGCGACCTGCCGGGCGGCGAGGTGCTCGGGCGGGGATGGGACTCGGCCACCCACGCACTCCGCGACATGTTCGAGCCGCCGGCGTTCTTCGAGGACCTCGGCGTGGCCTACCTCGGCCCGCTCGATGGCCACGACATCGATGCCCTCGAGCGGGCGCTCGCTGCGGCCAAGGAGATGGACGGCCCGGTCGTCGTCCACGTGCTCACCCAGAAGGGACGGGGATACGCCCCTGCCGAGAACGACTCGGTCAAGCACCTCCACGACATGGGCTCGGTCAAGCCGGGCAGCTACACCGGCGCCTTTTCCGAGGCGATCGTCGCCGAGGCCGAAGCCCGGCCCGAACTGGTGGCGCTCACCGCCGCGATGCCCGACTCGACCGGGCTGTTACCGATGATGGAGCGCTTTCCCGACCGCGTCTTCGACGTCGGCATCGCCGAACAGCATGCGGTCACCTCCGCTGCCGGCATGGCGATGATGGGTCTCCGGCCGGTGTTCGCCGTGTATTCGACGTTCCTCACCCGGGCGATCGACCAGGTGAACCTCGACGTCGGGCTGCACCATCAGCCGGTGCTCTTCTGCCTCGACCGAGCTGGGGTGACCGGCAACGACGGGGCCTCCCATCACGGCGTGCTGGACATGGTGCTGTTGACCAAGGTTCCCGACATGGTGGTCTTTGCCCCGTCGTCCTACCAGGAACTGCCGCAGATGATGACCGACGCGCTCGACCTGTGCGACGGCCCGGCGGCCATCAGGTGGACCAAGTCGGCGGCGCCTCAGGTTCCACCCGACCAAGTCGGTTCCGGCCTGTCCGCCCGGTGTGCACGCGCCGACGAGGACGCCGAGGTGTGCCTGATCGGCGTCGGCAGGATGCTCGCCGCTGCGCAAGGGGCCGCCGACCGCCTCGAGGCCGAAGGGGTCCCCTGCACGGTCTGGGACCCGCGCGTGGTCAAACCGCTCGACGCCGAGATGTTGGCCGACGCCGCTCGGCACCGCCTGGTCGTCACGATCGAGGACGGCGTACGCGAGGGTGGCGTCGGATCGGCGATTGCCGACTCCCTGCGAGACCTGGCTCCGGTCGGGGGTCCCGATGTGCGGGTGCTCGGCGTCCCGGTCGCCTACCTGCCCCACGGGGAGGTCGACGCCATCCTGGCCGACCTGGGCCTCGACTCCGCCGGGGTTGTCGCCGAGGTGAACGCTTGGCGCAGCGCAAAGGCCAGCCAGACCAGCTGAATTGGGGCTCAGCGGTCGTCGACGTACGGCCCTGGGTCGCCCGGCCTCAGGTTGCCGTCGCTGGACCCATCTGGCGAACCGTCGACGTGTTCTGCATCGGCGGCGGCCGTCGCCTCGCTCAGGGCGTCGAGCACCACCTGAGATGTCGTCGCCTGACGAAGAGCGCCGATCCGACCGACGGCGACCGGGACGGGACGCTCACGATCGACGACGAGCGCCACGCTCCAGCCGTGACCGCTCAGCCGTAGCGACGGTCGGGGATCGGAGCGGACCGCCGCACCGACCCTGCCGACCGGTGTCGACACGATGGTCCTGCCCGCCACAGCCATCTCCAAGCGACCCGCTGCGATCGCCAGTTCGCCGCTGTCGCCGCAGCGACCCTCAGCGTCGACCCGGCGGGCGCCGACCCGCACCTCGACCCGGCCGTCGAGACGAACCACGCCGAGCGGCTGGCGTGCCCACCACAGGGCTGCAACGCGGGCGGAGATCATGCCGGTCACCCCCACCACCACCAGCACCACAGCGATCGCCACGGCGTGAAGCTACCGGAGCCGGGACGGCGCACCGAGGTTGCATGCCGACACGCCCGCAGCCACAGACCTGTTGGCTGGCGGCCCCTGATGGTGATGACGTGTCCGGCGCCCCATGGACATCACCAGAGGTCGTCGGTACCCTTCGTGTTCGGATACAACCGTACGCGGTTGTGTGACCACCGTCAGGGCGCGAGCGGCAGTAGGCCTTGGAGGTGGACCGGGAAATCACCTTGGCGGATGATGAACCTTGTACCCAACAACGACTGGCAACCGGCCGGGCGATATCGACAGGTATCCGGACCAGCGCGGGTCGGGGCCGCTCGGGACGCGACCCGAACCGAGGAAGCCCTCAACGACCACGTCCGCTCCGGCCGTCACGACAACACGACACCGCCGACTCCCTTGGGTGTGCCCTTTGCTGGTGGCAGAGATCCGGACACGCCGACGACCGACCACCCCGATCCAGGCCCGGACCGCCCCGTCACCGAGTCGGACCAACGGTCGGAGGCGGGCGGGCGTCGAGTCCGACCGACCCTGGCCGTCCTCATCGGGGCTCCGACCCTGGTCGTCGTGGTCCTGGCTGCGCTGATCAGCCTCTACGCCCAGGGAGAGAACACCGCAACCGAGCGGGTCGCAGGCCGGATCAGCTCGGCACAGGATCAATACCGGGTCGCGGCCGACGCCGACCGGGCGGTCTCCCAAGCGCAGGTCGCGGTCAACCAGGGTGTCATCACCGCCACCAAACTTGCGTTGGACCGGGCCGAACGCGTGCTCCGCCGGCAGTCGGACGAGTTGACGGCCATCATCGAACGTGCCGAGAGGATTGCCGGGAACGCCGATTTCGACAGACCGCTCGCGGTGCTCTTGGCGTCGAACCGATCGTATCTGGACGGGACCCTCCGTCTGATCGAGTTTGCCCGGCGCACTCCCGATGCTGCCCAGGCGGCCCTTGGGTTCGACCGCGAGTCCTACGAGCAGCGCCTCGCCGAGCACGAGGCCCTCAGCCGGGACCTGTCTCGCGAGCTCAACCGACTGACCGCCGAGCTCGACGACCAGCGGGGCGAGGACGTCCTTCTGTTTCCGCTCCTCCCCCTTGCGCTCACAATCGTCGCGTTCGTGCTGGCTGTGTGGGCCTGGCGAGCGACCGTCAAACCGCTGCGCCGAGTCTCCCGAACGCTCGATCAGGTCGCCCATGGACATTTCCAGGTGCGCTCCGATCTGGGCGGCAACGACGACCTTGGGCGCGTGGGGCAGGCGACCGATCGCTTGGCGCAGCGCCTCGGGAACCGGTTCTCCACCCTGTCCGACGATGCCCGTCGCAACGCCCAGAACCGGGTGATCTCCGAGACGCTCGAAACCGCCGATTCGGAAGCCGCCACGTTTGCGGTCGTCGAACAGGCGATGGGACTGTTCGCTCCCGGCCTTCAGGGCGAGTTGCTGTTGCTCGACGCAACGTCGGGCGACCTCGGTGAGGTGGCAGCCAGCCCGAGTTCCGGTTCGCCCGGATGTCCGGTGACCGATCCGACCGACTGCGTGGCGCTGCGGCGCGGGCAGAGCACCGTGTTCGACAGCTCCGAATCGATCAACGGATGCCCGATGCTGCAAAACCGGTCCGGTGGGCCCATCTCGGCGTTGTGCATCCCGATGACGTTCAACTCGTCCCCGCTGGGGGTGATCCATCTGACCGGGCCCGGTCAACAGCCCCCCGACGGACCCACCAGCAACCAGTTCGTAGCCTTGGCGACCCAGACCGCCAGCCATGTCGGGGCCCTGCGCACCCTCGAGTTCACCCGTCGTCAAGCGAGCACCGACGGGCTGACCGGCCTTGCCAATCGGCAGGTGATCGAAGCGAACGTCGCCCGGTTGCTCAGACAACGCACCCCGTTCGTCGTCGTGCTCGCCGACCTCGACCGGTTCAAGTCGATCAACGACCGGTTCGGACACGAGGCGGGCGATCGGGCCCTGCAGACGTTTGCCACCGTCGTGTCCCAGAACGTGCGCGGCGCCGATGTGGTCGGGCGCCTTGGCGGTGACGAGTTCGTCATCATCTATCCGGAACTCTCGGTCGCGGCGGCGGGCGAAGCGATCGAGCGCCTCCGAACCGCGTTGGGCGAGGCCGTCGCCGGCGGGCTGATCGTCCCGTTCACCGCCAGCTTCGGGCTGGTGCACTCGACGATGGGCAGCGACTTCACCGATCTGGTTCGACTGGCCGACGCCGGGCTGCTGGTGGCCAAGGAGCAGGGCCGCGACCGCACCATCGCCGCCTCCCCCGAGCTGGTCCGGCAGGTGTTCTCCGCCGAGCGTCCCACTGGGCACTGAGGGCCGGTCTCACTAACGCTGGCAGCTCCCGCACCACACCGTGGTGCGGGCATCCACCACTGCGCTGCGCAACGTCGAGCCGCAACGCAGGCACGGCAACCCGGCACGCCCATAGACCTCCAGCCGGTGTTGATGCTCGCCGCTCGACCCATCGAGCATCCGGTAGTCGCGCAGCGTCGTTCCCCCTTCGTCGACCGCCTCGGCGAGCACGTCGACGATGGCGCCGTGGAGCGCCTCGGCGCGATGCCGACCCAGCCCGGTCCGTCGGCGAGGATCGATCCTCGCTCGCCAGAGCGACTCGTCGACATAGATGTTGCCCAGGCCGGCGACGATGCGCTGCGAGAGCAGGGCGGTTTTGATCGTCCGCGATGTGGCGTTGACGCCTGCCCGCAACAGCGATGGGCTGAACATTGGGTCAAACGGTTCGGGCCCCAATGCGGCCAGGGTTGGCAGCCCCGAGTAGTCGCCGTGGGCGACGACCGCCAGGCGGCCGAAGCGTCGAACATCGCTGAACACGAGCGTGCGCCGATCGTCGAGGGCCCACCAGGCGCGCACGTGGTCACCTTCAGGCGGCATATGAGAGGTCCCCGGGGTACGGGAAGGACGCAGCGACAACACCCCGGTCATTCCCAGGTGCACGACCAGCTGAGAGTCGGCCGGCGGACCAAGCTCGGTGTGGGGCGTCCGTCGTTGGGCACCGTGGGGGTCGGGCGGGGAACTCAGATCGGCCAACAGGTACTTGCCCCGCCGACCCACCGAGACGAACCGCCTCCCGATCGCTGCGGGGGCCTGGGCGAACTTCGCCGACGGATGCCCCCACGCCTCGATCACCGTCGCCCCGGCGAGCTCTGGATCGAGGGCGGCACGGATCGTTTCGACCTCGGGAAGCTCGGGCATGGTGATACTGGTTACTGCGGGGCTCGACCGATGCCGGGGCGCCCGCAACAAACCGGTGTTCTCCCACCGTCTCAGGTAACGCTCCAAGCGGTCCTCGCGCCCCATCACCGGACACGGGACCACGGGTGGCTAGCGTTGAGTTCGTGACTCGTGTGGCAATCGTCAATCAGAAGGGGGGCGTGGGTAAAACCACGATTACCCTCGGTTTGGCCGCAACCGCCGCAATGCGCGGTGCGCGGGTGATGGTGGTCGACCTGGATCCGCAGGCCAACGCAACCTCCGGTCTGGGCGTATCCGGCGTCGTCCGAAGCGTCGACGACGCTCTGGCGAGCCCCCAGCCGGGCTCGATCGCGCAGTCGATCGTCTATTCGGCCTGGGAGCGACCGCCGCTCCGATCGATCCCTCGGGTGGCACCGAGCTCACCGCTGATGGCCCAGCGGGAGATGCAGTTGGCCACCGATCCCGTCGGCGCCCAGGACCGGCTGGCCTCTGCGCTCGAGGGCACCAAAGCCGACCTCACCCTGATCGACTGCCCGCCGTCGCTTGGACTGCTCACGATCAACGCCCTGTTCGCCGCCACCCACACCATGATCGTCACCGAGCCGGGCGCCTGGGCCTCCGACGGCGTCGACCAGATCCTCGCCAACCTGGAGCGGGTGGCCGCCCGACGCAACGGTCTGCCCGAACTGCTGGGCATTGCGGTCAACCGGCTCGGCCGCACCCGGGATGCCCAGTATTGGCACAACGAGTTGCTTGCCACCCACGGGGACGACATCTTGCCCGCCGTGCATCAGCGGGCGGCGCTGACCGAAGCCGCCGCCCAGTCCCTCCCCATCCACGCCTTGACCCGTCCGGGCGCCGAGGAAGCGTCGGCCGAGTTGGCCACGCTGTACGACGCCATGTGGGACCGCATCAGCACGGCGACCGTGATCTCCGGCGTGGCCTGATGGCGGGCTACGACCCCAAGGGCAAGCGGGCCCGCTCGGCCAAGCCTGCCGGCGACTCAACCGTGCCGATCGACGCCATGTTGAACGCCACCGGCGAGCATGCCGTCACGAACGTCGACCCAACGCCCACCCCGCCCGATGGCGTGAGCCTCGCCGACTTCGAGGCGGCCACGTTGCCGCCGGAGGCGTCTCGCGAGGGCAAGCGCAACACGGAAGACACCGAAGCGGTCGTTGTCGATCCAGTTGACGTCGAGCCGATCGACCAAGCGGCCGCCAACGACCCGGAGGATCCCACCCCGCCGGAGGCCCCCCTCCCCCTCGAGGACGTTCTTCCCGCCATCGATGACCTCCCCATCGAGGACGGTCTGCCCAGCGCTCCGGAGCGGCGCGAACCGCTCGTGCCCGCCGCCGCACCGCCGGACGAGGACGATCGTCGGCTGCTGATCGCCGCCGGAGCGGTGCTGGTCGTCACGGCGATCGCCGGCGTCCTCGCCTGGCGCCGCAAGCGCTGAGCAAGGCGCACCGAGCACCGGGCTGGGCCGAGCTCAGCGGAGCGAGGCCCAGCTGCCGGGCAGCGGCTATCCGCCGACGCTGAACTCGCTGAGGTCTTGGTGCAGTTCTGCGGTCACCCGCTGGGCCAACGCCCCGCGGATGTTGGTGCGCGTCAAGCGAAAGGGCCCCGGGTGGACCCGCTCGGCCAGTCCGCTGGCCACCTCGATGGCACGGCCGGGCACCTCGGCCAGCGGGACGACCTCGTCGAGGTACCCGGCGGCGAGCGCCTGGGTGGGGTCGAGCACCTCGCCGTGCTGAGCCGATCGAGTGAACCAGGTCGGGGTCAGCCGGTCACGGACGAGCTCGACGGCGAATCGGGGCACGGGCATGCCGATCCCGACCTCGTTGAGGCCCAGCTTGTACGGGCCCTCGGCGCCGACCCGGTAGTCGACCGCCGAGCACAGGATCGCACCCATCGCCAGCGCATGGCCGGTCACGCCGAACACGACCGGCACCGGGCTGAGGTAGGCCTGCATCGCCAGGTTGGCACCCGCCTCGAGCAGATCGCGTGCCTGCTGGGGTCCGCTGGTCATCACCGACAGGTCGAACCCGGCCGAGAACTTGCCCTCGCGGCCGATGATCGCCACGGCCTTGGCCGACGCGCCCTCGTCGAGGGCGGCCGACAGAGCATCGATGATCTCGTGGCTCAGCGCGTTCGCCTTGCCGTCGTCGAGCCGGACGACGACCACGTCGCCCTCGGTGCTGACGCTGACCGTCGATTCGCTGACCTGATCACTCACGTGCTCTCCCATCGATCGTTCTGTGCCGCACCCCCGGCTGGGTGAGGCGACCATCACGATGGGCACGGTAGCCCGCTCGCTGCGGCTGGCGCCCGCCGAGCCGATGGTTCCCGACGGGTGACGTTTCGCCCGGCCGGTCCTATGCTGAGCGATGGGTCCGGTCGCACGATCGACCAGCACAAGTGGGGAGTACTGCCATGGGGTTCTTGGACAAGGCAAAGGCGATGGCCGACCAGGCGATGAGCAGCCTGGACCAGACGGTCTCACCGGAGGGCGAGAACGACCGGCGAGGCGAGCAGCTGTTTCGTGATCTCGGAGCGCTCACCTGGGCCCAGCATCGTGGATCCGCCACACAGGCGACCGCTGACGAGATCCAGGCCGTGCTCGAGGAGCTCGCCGAGGTCGATCCCAACCGATCGCTGAACGTCGGGCGCAAGCACGTCCACTCCGGCGGCACCGGGGCCGCTCCCCCGCCGCCTCCCGGGCAGGCCACCCACACGGCATCGGGTGTGTCGACCGCACCCCCACCCCCCGGCGGCCCCTCGACACCCCCACCGTCCGGCCCGGGCACGCCACCGCCCCCCGGTTACGAGGCACCCCAGCCCGCGCCGGAGCAGGGCCCCGGGAACGATTCCGACCAGCAACCGCAGCCTTCGTCATCCCCCACGCCGCCGCCCCCTCCACCCCCGCCCGGCTTCTGATCATCGAGCGCAGCGGCACCGCTCGACGCGGCGCTGATCAGCGATGAGCCGTCAGGTACTGGTCGACCTCGTCGGCGTCGGCGCATCGCGCCCGGGTCGGGACCTCCTCAGCGACGTCGACCTCACCGTTCACCGGGGCGACCGCGTGGGCATCGTCGGTATCAACGGCACGGGCAAGTCGACGCTGATGGGCATCATCTCGGGCCGGAACCGACCCGAGACCGGCACCGTGCGACGCAGCAAGGACCTGGTGGTCGCCGAGCTCACCCAGCGCCCCGACCTGGGCTCGGGAACGGTGGCCGAGGCGATCGGTGGCGCCTGGGAGGCTCACGCTGTGGCCGACCGTCTGGGCATGGGGGCCCTGCTGGACGCGCCGGTCGCCAGCCTCTCCGGTGGCCAGCTGAAACGGGCGGCGCTCGCCCGGGCGCTGGCGGTGCGCTCCGATCTGTTGCTGCTCGACGAGCCGACCAACCATCTCGACCTCGACGCGATCGCCTGGCTGGAGGAACGGCTTGCCGCCTACCAGGGCGGGCTGATGTTGATCACCCACGACCGCCACGTGCTCGACGCCGTCAGCACCTCGGTCGTCGAGCTGGAACGCGGCAACGCCCATCGTCACGAGGGTGGTTACTCCGGTTACCTCGCGGGCAAGGCGCTGCGGGAGAGCCGGGCGGCCGAGGCCGAAACCGTCCGGCGCAACCTGGCCAAGCGCGAGCTGGAGTGGCTGCGACGCGGCGCCCCGGCGCGCACCTCCAAGCCCAAGGCGCGCATCGCCACCGCCGAGGCGATCACCCAGGCCTCGGCACCGAAGGGCGAGCGCGGCGGCGGCCTCGCCCTGCACGGTGACACCCCCCGCCTCGGCGACGTCGTGATCGAACTGGAAGGCGTCGGCCACCGCTACGGCAAGAGGAGCGGGGACGACGCCTCGGACGACGACCCGACCGGCGCCGAGGCGAACGACGCCGGGGCAGGGGGATGGCTGTTCGAGAACGTCGAGTTGCGCCTGGACCCTCGGGAACGGCTCGGCATCGTCGGGCCGAACGGCGCAGGCAAAACGACGCTGATGAGCATCCTGGCCGGGCGGCTCGAGCCCACCGCCGGTACCCGCCGCCAGGGCCACACAGCGGTCACGGCCTTGTTGGACCAGACCGGTGCCCAGCTCAACCCCGCCCACCGGGTCTGGGAGGCGATCTGTGGCACCGACGGGCAACCCGACTGGCGCGACAAGGCGCTGATGGAGTCGTTCTGGTTTGACACCGACGCCCAGTGGGCCCCGGTTGGCACGCTGTCCGGCGGCGAGCAACGACGCCTCCAGCTGGTGTTGACGCTGGCCAAGCGTCCCAACGTGTTGTTTCTCGATGAGCCGACCAACGACCTCGATCTGGACACACTTCGGGCCCTGGAGGACTTCCTCGACGACTGGCCCGGGGCGTTGGTGGTCGTCAGCCACGACCGGGCGTTCCTCGAGCGCACGGTGGCCGACGTGATCGTGATGGACGGCCAGGGCTTCGCTGGACGGCGCCCCGGCGGCTTCGGTGCCTGGGAACAGGAACGCCGGCTGCGCCGTCGTCGGGGGCACGCCACCTCCGCCGTCACCGACGAGCGCAGCACCGACAAGCCCACCGCCGACGAGACGGGTGGCAGCCAGGGCGGCACGACGAAAGGGCCCGGTCGGGCGCCGCAGCCGGCGCCCGAGGATCGGCGACCCAGCCCCAACACGCTTCGGTTCCGCATGCGGGAGCTCGAACGCTCGATGAACGGCACCCGCTCCAAGCGGCAGCGGCTGACCGACGAACTGCACGGGATCGGCGATGATCACCAGCGGCTCGCCGAGGCCGGCGCCCGCTTGGCCGAAGTGGAAGCCGACCTGGAAACGGCCGAGGAGCGCTGGCTGGAGCTGGCCGACGACCTCGAAAGCCGCGGGCTCACGCCGTGAGCGACCGCACCCGACGCCCGTGGAACACCGGACGTGGCTGGGGTGTTGAGTCCTTCGCCGGTACTGTCTGATCGGCAACCACGCTTTCTTGGAGGTACCTGTGTCCGTCGACACCGACGTAACATCGACCAGCGACACGAGCACCGACGCTTCGTCGGTGGCCACCGCCGACCCGGGTGACGGGGTGGACAACGGGGTTGTGGTGCTGTCGATCACTCCAGCCGCCATGGAGGTGGTCAACGGCGTGCTGTCCACCGAACCCGACCCCGACGAGCTGGGCCTGCGGGTGGAGATCGTCGGCACCAACGGTGCGGAGTACAGCTACGACCTCAGCTTCGAAAGCCTGGCCGACGCCGCCGATGACGACGTTCGGGTCGTGCAGGACGGACTGACCGTCATGGTGCCCGCCGCAACCGTGCCCGACCTGATCGGCGCCGTGCTCGACACCCCTGCGGCGGGTTCGGCCGGCCTGGTCATCCGCAACCCCAACCGCCCGGACCCCCTGGCAGGCGTCGAGCTCGATCGTTCGGGTGACATGGCGTCCCAGGTGCAACAGCTGTTGGAGCAGGTGATCAACCCGGGCCTCGCCTCCCACGGCGGCTTCGCCACCCTGGTGGGCGTCGACGACGACAACAAGGTGTACATCACCCTCGGCGGCGGATGTCAGGGCTGCTCCATGACGCAGATGACGCTCACCCAGGGAATCCAAAAGCAGCTCAACGCCGCCATCCCCGAGATCGGCGACGTCATCGACGTCACCGACCATGCCCAGGGAGAAAACCCCTTCTACTGAGCGACCCGCGAGATTGTCACAGCCGATCGGGATGATGGGCCCATGACCTCATCACTGCTCCCTCCCGATCTCCGCAATCTGCGCGTGGCGGTGGCCCGGTGGGCGTTGGCCAACGGCCGTCCGCTCAACCGCACCGCCATCACGATCATCCTGGGCACGTCCCGCGACGACGCCAAGGCCGCCCGACGGCCGGAGCGGCGGTTCCGCTGCGCCGACCTGCCGGTGTTCCTCCACCAGATGGTGCCCGTCTACTGCGATCGAACTGGGCTGGAGGCGCCCCCCCATCTCGCCGAGTCGCTCTGGACCTACCTGGCTTTTCTCGCCGATCCCGCCACGCCGGTCGGCCTGGCGGCCCGCTCGTCGCACCCGAGGCGCCTGTTCGAGGCCTTGAGCGAGGTCGGCTTCCTCGACGCAGACGGGCGCGAGGTTCGCACACGGCGCACTCGCCGCCCGACGTCGCGCCGGGTGGGTGGCCGTTCACCGGAGGAACGCCGCGCTGCCCAGCAGCACCCGGTTGCCCGACCGGCATCGGTCACATCGTTGACGGGCCACGCACGGGTCACCGCACCGTGAGGTTGTGCTCAGCCGTCCAGGTCGAGCCACCACACCATCAGCTCGGTGACCGAACCGTCATAGTCGTGGCCGAGCTCCGGCCAGAAGGCCGTATCCAGCCGGGCGTCGTCGGCGCACGTCCTGCTGGTGAGTACGCCGGGGAACGGGGCCTTCACCGGCGCCGGCAGGTCGCAGGCGTGCACCTCGGATATCAACCGGACCGAGTCATCCAGCGACGGGAAGGACCCAGAGATCGTCCCGGCAACCAAATCGCCGTCGCCTCCCGCCGGCGGCACCGTGGTGTCGGAGGAGGATGTGATCAACAACACATTGGGCGGGACCTCCGGGGTGCAGCCGGCGGTGGGCAGCGCACCGGTGGTCACCACGGCGTTCACCCCTTCCGGCGCGTTGCAGGCGAGCGCCAACGCCAACATCCCCCCATTGGAAAACCCGACGATCGAGATGCGGTCCGGGTCGACGTTGGGCTGGTTGCGTACCCAGGTGATCAAGTCGTTGATGAAGGCGACGTCGCTCACCTCGTTGCGCATGCTCGCCCCACAGCACGTGCCGGCATTCCAGGAGTCATCGAGCCCGTCGGGAAACGCCACCAGAAATTCACCGGCCTGCGCTGGTTCGCCCCAGGCACCGACGTAGGCCATGCCCTCGCCCTCCATACCCAGGCTGTGCAGCGCGATCACCACCGGGTGCCGACCCGCGTCGTCGGCGACGGACTCGGGGGTGAACCAGGCATACTCGCGTCGCTCGCCACCGGTCGAGATGCTCTTGCGCTCCATCGAGGACGACCCCCGAGCGTTCCACCACAGCGCTCCGGCGAGCACCACGGCCACGATCAGCCAGGGCCACGCGCGCCTCATGTCGACATCTCCACCGCCCAAGTGT
This sequence comes from Candidatus Neomicrothrix sp., assembly GCF_035329545.1. Taxonomy (NCBI): domain Bacteria; kingdom Bacillati; phylum Actinomycetota; class Acidimicrobiia; order Acidimicrobiales; family Microthrixaceae; genus Candidatus Neomicrothrix; species Candidatus Neomicrothrix sp. The sequence continues at coordinate 13,863 of NZ_DAOLGP010000017.1, read as the reverse complement.
GACGGCTGAGTGGAACCAACCCTGAACTGCCCCCGGAAATCGGCCGCCGGGTAGCATCCGCGAGCGGTCTTCCCCGACGCCGCAGAGGAGCGAGACGTGGACTTCGGACTCTCCGCGGAGGAACAGAGCTTTCGCGAGGAGGTGAGCTCGTGGATGCACGAGCATCTCACCGGCGAGTTCGCTCAGCTCGCCGGCCGGGGTGGGCCCGGCGACGAGCACTCCTTCATCGCCGAGCGCATGGCCTGGGAGCGCGAGTTGGCCTCCGGCGGTTGGACCTGCGTGGGCTGGCCCACCGAGCACGGCGGCCGAGGCCTACCGCTGCACCTCGAGGTGATCTTTCACGAGGAGTACTCCCGTGCCGGCGGGCCCGGCCGGGCCGGACTGATCGGTGAGGGCCTGCTCGGCCCCACGCTGATCCACTTCGGCAGCGCCGACCAACAGCAACGGTTCCTGCCCGGCATCGTCGACGGCACGCAGTACTGGTGCCAGGGCTACTCCGAGCCCAACGCCGGCAGCGACCTGGCCAACGTCACCACCAAGGCCCGCCTCGATGGGGACCAGTGGGTGCTCGACGGCCAGAAGGTGTGGACGTCGCTGGCCCAGTGGTCGGACTGGTGCTTCGTCGTGGCCCGCACCGAGCCGGACAGCGTCCGCCACCACGGGCTGAGCTACCTGCTCGTGCCGATGAACGCCGACGGCATCGAGACCCGGCCGATCCGCCAAATCACGGGAACCGCCGAGTTCAACGAGGTGTTTTTCGACGGCGCTCGGACCGACGCCGACCTGGTGGTCGGCGAGCCGGGCGAGGGCTGGAAGGTGGCGATGGGCACCCTGGCCTTCGAGCGGGGCGCGCTCACGCTGGGCCAGCAGGCTGCTTTTGAGCACGAGCTTCACGAGATCTGCGCCGATGCCCGCCGCACCGGCCGGTGGGATGATCCGTCCTTGCGCCAGCAACTGGCGTCGCTGTGGGTGCGCCTGCGCATCATGCGCTGGAACTCGGTGCGCAGCCTGGGCGTGGCCGAGTCGGGCGAGCTCATGCCCGAGGCGATGATCCACAAGCTGTACTGGGCCGGCCTGCACCGCGACATGGGCGAGGCCGCCATGGACGCCCTTGGGCCCGAAGCGACGCTCACCCCCTACGGCCGGGCGGACAATACCCACGACGCCGACGAGATGGAGGCGGCCCATCGGCTGTTCTTCTTCACTCGATCCGACACGATCTACGGCGGGTCCAACCAGATCCAGCGCAATGTGATCGGCGAGCGGGCGCTCGGCCTCCCCCGGGAACCCCGCCCCCCGGCCAGGTAGTGGGCCCGCCCCCATCTTCGCCCCACCAAACGACCCCCAGCACCTCCCTCCGACGAACGACAGGTAATGACATGACCGACCAGAACGCCGTGCCGACCGCTCCGCAACCGCCCCCAGGCCGACACCTGCTCGAAGGGAAGGGCGTCGTCATCACCGCCGCCGCCGGGACCGGCATCGGATCGGCGCTCGCCGAGCGATGCCAGCTGGAGGGTGCCCGCTTGGTGATCTCCGACCTGCACGAGCGCCGCCTGGGCGAGACCGCCGACCGGCTTGCCGAGCTCGGCCCCCGGCCGACCACGATCCTGTGCAACGTCACCGACGAGGAACAGGTGCAGCACCTGGTCCAGGGCTCGATCGAGGCCCTCGGCGGCATCGACGTGTGGATGAACAACGCCGGCCTGGGCGGCAACGCCCCGATCGTCGAGATGACCGACGAGCAGTGGTCGATGGTGCTCGACGTCACCCTCACCGGCACGTTCCGATGCCTGCGCGCAGTGCTGCCCCACATGTACGAGCGTGGCGGCGGGGCCGTTGTCAACAATGCCTCGGTGCTGGGCTGGCGGGCCCAGGAGCTGCAGGCCCACTACGCCGCCGCCAAGGCCGGCGTGATGGCGCTGACCCGTTCGGCCGCGATGGAGGCCGCCAAGCACGACGTGCGCATCAACGCCGTGGCCCCGAGCCTGGCGATGCACGCCTTCCTGGAGAAGGTCACCCCGGATGGGCTGCTCGACCAGTTGCGCGGCCAAGAGGCCTTTGGTCGTGGCGCCGAGCCGTGGGAGGTGGCCAACGTGATGGTGTTCCTCGCCTCCGACCTGGCCAGCTATCTCACCGGCGAGGTCATCTCGGTCTCCAGCCAGCACGCCTGAGCCGCACCCCAACGCTTCAGACCATCGAGCAGCCATGCCCCGAGTACGAAGGACCCAGCGATGAGTGACACATCCAGCCCCACCACACCACAGCCGGTCAGCCCACAGCCGGTCAGCAAGGTGGCGTTGGGCGACCTGGCCTCCCTGGTCGGCACCACCCTGGGCCCCACCGATGGCGTGGAGATCACCCAGGAGCGGGTCAACACGTTTGCCGACGCCACCGGCGATCACCAGTGGATTCACGTCGACGTCGAGCGGGCCAACGCCGAGAGCCCGTTCGGAGGCCCGATCGCCCACGGCTACCTCACCCTGTCGCTCGTCAACGACCTGATGCCCAAAATGTTGGAGGTCACCGGCACGTCGATGGGCGTCAACGTGGGAGTCGACAAGGTGCGGTTCCCGTCGCCGGTGCCGGTCGGTTCGGTTGTGCGGGGCACCGCCGAGGTGATGTCGGTCGACGAGGTCGGCGGCGGCACCCAGGCGGTGGTCCGGGTGAGCGTCACGGTCGACGGTGCGGCCAAGCCGAGCTGCGTGGTCGACACGGTCAGCCGCTTCTTCCCCTAACCACGGAGCGACCGCCATGTCGATCTTCCATCTCGGACGGCCGTCGACCGACGCGCTGGCCACGCTGGCGGAGTCGGCGGCCGCAGACGTACCCACTGCGCCGGCGGGCATGGTGCACGCCCCTGCCCCACCCGGGTTTCGTCGTGACCGCTGGACCCGCCGGGTCGAACACGACGATTTCGACGTCGCCCGTCGGGCGATCACGACCTGGGCGGCGCAGCGCACCGCAGGGCTCACCCTCTCGCCCCCGACGCCGGACATTGCCGTCGACACCACGCTGGCCTTCGCCTACCCCATCGGCCCCGGTTCGGTCACCGGCACGTGCCGCATCGTCGAGGTCATCGACGAGCCCGACCGGTTCGGCTTCGTCTACGCCACGCTCCCCCACCACCCCGAGCGGGGTGAGGAGTTGTTTCTCGTCGAACGCGACGGTCGGGGTGCGATCGGAGCCGTCATCGAGGCGGTGTGGCGCCCCGGCAACCTGATCACCCGCATCGGCCTCCCGGCCACGCGCTTCTTTCAGCGCCGAGCCACCGATCGCTACCTCGTGGGCCTCACCACCGTTCCAGCCGAGCCCACCACCCGCCGCTGAAGCCGTCGGCTCGCGCTCGAGCGCCAGCGGTTGTTACCATGCGGTCACCAAGATCGGCAGGGGGAATCGATCCGGCCGTCGACCGCATCTAGGGTCGACACGCGCCGCCGACACCCCGCCGGCCAACCACCCGGAGGAAACATGCCCGAAGCAGTCATCGTCGCCACCGCCCGCAGTCCGATCGGTCGGGCCATGAAGGGCTCCCTGAAGGACATCCGTCCCGACGACCTGTCCGCTCAGGTGCTCACCGACCTGATGAGCAAGGTGCCCGCGGTCTCCCCGGACCACATCGACGACCTGCTGATGGGTTGCGGCCAGCCGGCCGGCGAATCGGGCCACAACATCGGTCGCGCCACCGCCGTGCTGCTCGGCTGGAACCAGGTTCCCGGCGTCACGGTCAACCGCTACTGCTCGTCGTCGCTGATGACGATCCGGATGGCCGCCCACGCCATCAAGGCCGGCGAGGGCGATTGCTTCGTCGCCGCCGGCGTCGAGACGGTCAGCCGCTACGTCCACGGCATGGCCGACGGCCCCCACAACCCGACCTTCGAGGAGGCCGAGGCCCGCACCGCCAAGATGGCCGAGGGCAACGAGGCCGACTGGGCGCCCCACGACGGCCTGCCCGACCTGTACATCGCCATGGGCCAGACCGCCGAGAACGTGGCCGAGTACAAGCAGGTCAGCCGCGAGGCCCAGGACGAGTTTGCCGCCCGCTCCCAGAACCTGGCCGAGGCCAGCCTGGACAGCGGCTACTGGGAGGCGGAGATCACCCCGATCACGCTGCCCGACGGCACCGTGGTGAAGGACGACGACGGCATTCGGCGCGGCACGACCGCCGAGAAGCTGTCGGGCCTCAACCCGGTGTTCCGCCCTGGCGGCACGGTGACCGCTGGTAACGCCTGCCCCCTCAACGACGGCGCCGCCGGCGTGGTCGTCATGTCCGACACCCTGGCCAAGGAGCTGGGCCTGACCCCGCTGGCACGCATCGTGTCGTCCGGCGTGTCCGGCCTCAACCCCGAGATCATGGGCCTCGGCCCGGTCGAGGCGATCAAGCAGGCCCTCGGCCGCGCCAAGATGGGCATCGACGACATCGACCTGGTCGAGATCAACGAGGCCTTCGCCGCCCAGGTGCTGCCCTCGGCCGACGAGCTGGGCATCCCGATGGAGAAGCTCAACGTCCACGGCGGTTCAATCGCCCTCGGTCACCCGTTCGGCATGACCGGCGCCCGCATCATGACCACCCTGATCCACAACCTGCAGACCGAGGACAAGACCTTTGGCGTGGAGAGCATGTGCGTCGGCGGTGGCCAGGGCATGGCCATGGTGATCGAGCGCCTCAGCTGAGTGCCCGCCCCGCTCAGGGGCGACCCTCACTATCTCTAATTCACGTCAACCGCGCGTCCTCCGGGGCGCGCGGTTGCGCGTCCGCCCGGATCGATCGGGCCGAGCTGATCGCAGATTCGCCCCACGGTGATCAGGCCAGCCACGCCAACACGGCGAGGCAACGTTCGCTCACACGTTGCTCCCCCGACGATGGACACGTTGGGCCGCCGGACGTGCGGATGGCACCATGGTCGCCAACGGGAGGCACACGTGAAAGTACTGATCACCGGCGGCACCGGGTTCGTCGGCTCACACACCGCGGCAGCGCTCTTGCGCGACGGGCACCAGGTTCGGCTGTTGGCTCGGCGACCCGAGCGGATCGACAGGGTGTTCGAGCCGCTCGGCGTGCGGCCGAGCGACGTGATTGTGGGCGACGCCACCGATCGTGCCGCCGTGCACCGTGCGGTCGACGGCTGCGACGCCGTCGTCCACGCCGCCGCCACCGTCGCCCTGAAAAAGGCCGATGCTCAGCGGGTCAACCGCATCAACACCACCGCGGCCGAGACGGTGCTCGAGCTGGCGGCGGCCGCCAGGTTGGATCCGATCATCTCGGTGTCGTCGGTGGCGGTGTTCGCACTCGAAGGCGCCTCGCTGACCGTCGCCTCGCCGCTGAGCGCCGCTTCCGAGGGCTATGCCCGGTCCAAGGGCGACGCCGAACGCTTCGCCCGCGGCATGCAGGCGGCCGGCGCGCCGGTGACGATCACCTACCCCAGCGGGGTGTTCGGCCCCCGGGTGCCCGAGCACCCGCTACCGGCGATGCACCAGGCCGCGATCGCCTTGATTCGCGACCGCTGGGTCCTCCCCAGTGGCATGAACCTTGTCGACGTGCGCGACCTTGCCGCCGCCCACACCGCAATGATGCGGCCGGGGCGCGGTCCACGGCGGTTCATGTTGGGCGGGCACTTCATCCGCTGGGGCGAGATGGCCGACATCCTCGACGAGATGACCGGCCGATCGCCCCGGCGTCGAAAGGTGCCGGGCGCGGTCATGCGGGGGCTCGGACGGTTGGCCGAAAGCGCTCCGGTGGCCCCACCGGTGGACTTCGAGCTCACCCGCGAGGCGATGGAGGATGCCACCCGCATGGTGCCCGCCGACAGTTCGGCCACGCTCGATGCCCTGGGCATGAGCTTCCGGGACCGTTGGAGCATGATCGCCGACACGTACCGCTGGCTGGTGGAAGAGGGGCACGTCGAACCCGAGTGGGCAGGTCGGCTGATGAGCAGCGCCGCGCTCGACGGCGATGCGACGCCGTGACCGTCGCTTCCGGCGCGTCGCCTGACGACCGTCCGATGCTGCCGCCCGATCACCCTCTGGCCGGGGTGGGCACCACGATCTTCGCCGAGATGGGCGCGTTGGCCGCAGCCCACGGCGCCATCAACCTGGGCCAAGGTGCGCCTGACGTCGACGGGCCGGTCGAAATGATCGAGGCGGCGGCCAACGCCCTGCGGGCCGGACCCAACCAGTACGCGCCCGGCGACGGCATCCCGGAACTGCGCCGCGCCATCGCCGATCACCAGGCCCGCTATTACGCCCTGAGCGTCGACCCCGATGCCGGTGTGCTGATCACCGTCGGCTGCACCGAGGGCATCGCCGCCGCGCTGCTGGGGGTGTGCGTCCCCGGCGACGAGGTGATCGCGCTCGAGCCCAGCTATGACAGCTACGGCGCCATCGCCTCCCTGGCCGGAGCGCAACTGGTACCGGTAACGCTGAGGCCGCCCGGGTGGCGCTTGGACGCCGATGCGCTCAGCGCGGCGGTGACCGAGCGAACCAGGGCGATGTTGATCAACTCGCCCCACAACCCGACGGGGCGGGTGCTCGACGAGACCGAGCGGGCGGCGATCGCCCACGTGGCGATCGAGGCCGATCTGGTGGTGATCACCGACGAGGTGTACGAGCACCTCACCTTCGACGGCAACCGCCACGTGCCGCTGGCCACGATGCCAGGCATGTTCGAGCGCACGATCACCCTGTCGTCGGCTGCCAAGACGTTTGCGCTGACCGGCTGGAAAGTGGGCTGGGCCACCGGACCGGCCGAGCTGATCGATGCGGTGCGGCGCACCAAGCAGTTCCTCACCTACACCTCGTCGGGCGCGCTCCAGCACGGGGTTGCCGCCGGGCTTGCCCTGGGGGACGCTCCGATCGCCGAGATCCGTTCGGGGCTGGTCGCCCAGCGGGACCTCCTCATCGACGTCCTCACCGATGCCGGCTTCGAGGCTCCGGTTCCCGAGGCCGGCTACTTCGTCGTTGCCGATGCCGCGTGGACCGGCGCCACAAACGGCCTGGAGTTCTGCCAACGCCTGCCCGAGGCGGTTGGCGTCGGCGCGATCCCGCTGAGCTCGTTCTACCTCCAGCCCGAGCGGGCCGGAGCGTTGGTGCGCTTTGCGTTCTGCAAGCGACCGGACCTGATCGCCGAGGCCGGGCGCCGCTTGGCGGGGCTGACCCGTCCCTAGAAATCCCTGTCTGGAAATCTCCCGACAAACCCTTGACAATCGAACGTTTGTTCGTCACCATGGAGGGTACATCGCAATACCGTTCCGGGTCCGCTGGATCAAAAACGGTGACCCGAGTCGGGTCGAATCGGTCAATCCTTTGTCGGATACGCCGGTCGTCCGCCAGGTTCAGCGGTGGCGGTGCTGCCCCGGCCAATGTCGGGTAGCGACGATGTGGTCTTCAATGTGTCGCGGCTTCGGGCGTTGAGTTCGCTGGAGTGTTGCGGGAGGTGAAACATGAACTGTTTGTGCGGAGGGTTGTCGATCGGCACGAAGGTGTCGGCGATGGACGCAGCAGGGTTGGATGCCGAGGTCGAAGCATTGGCCAGGGTGAATTCGATGGTGATCGCCCGCCGATCGCTGGTGATCGCCGAGTTGGCCCGCCGTCACGGCGATGTGGCCGAGCGATTGCGGAACTCGGGCAATATGTCATCACGTCAGGCCCGCAAGGCATCCAAGACCGCCAGCGGGCTGGACCGGCTGCCCAAAACTCGCAAAGCGCTTGAACGCGGTGAAATCGGCGCCGAGCAGGCTGAACAGATGGCGTCCAGGATGGACAAGCCTGAGCTGGCCCGCAACGTCCGAGACAACGAGGACGCGTTGTTGGAGAAGGCCAAGGCCCAGAACGCCGATGACTTCGCTCGCACGATGCGTCAGGAAGACATCGACGGATCACCCGACGGCGGCAAGACCCACGAGCAGCGCCAGCGCCAGGGCCGCAAAGCGTCGATGTGGGTCGACGACGACACGGGCATGCACCACCTGTTCGCCCAGTTCGACCCGGTCACCGGCGCCCGTATCTCCACCCAGTTGGCGGCGATGACCGACCAACTCTGGCGGGCCGAGCACCTGTCCGGCGCCCTCCGGCACAATAAGCGGATGGTCGCCCAACGCCGCGCCGATGCCCTTGAATCGCTCATCTGTCGTCCCTCCACCAGCGGTAGCGGCAGGCAAACAGGCATGGCCGGCGGTTCCACCGACCCGGACGACACCGAAGACACCGACGCCACCGACGACACCGACGACACCGCCGGCACCCACGCCACCGACGACACCGACGACACGGACGACACGGACGACACCTCGGTTTGCCAACCGGAACGTCCCGCCGCCTCGGCTTCTGGCACCGCGGCGGTGGGCCACGCGGGCGGTCCGCCGTCAGAGGCCGATGGTGATACGACAGCCGGTCAATCAAGCTTCAACTTCGACTCAAACTGGCCCAGCGACGATCCGATCGCAGCCACCCGCTCCGGGTCCACCCCGCCGCCGCATCCCCGTCGACACCGTCGGAGCGACCCAACCACCGACCCGACGTCCGGGAATGGCAACCAAACACGACCCTGCCCGACACCAGGAACCGGATCCGCTCCAGTTCCAGCGCCGGCCCCCACTCCGCCGGACCCCATTCCGCCGGCGCCGAACCCGACCCAGCTGATGGTGATCGCCAACCTCGACGCGCTTCGCCAGCACTTGGTCGGTGGATCGCTACCCGACGGAACCCCGCTGTCGGCCGAAGCGGTCGCCACGCTGGCCTGCGACGCCGAAGTGCTCCCCGCCATCTTCGACACGACCGGCCAACCGCTGTGGCTCGGGCGAAGTCAACGCCTCGCCACCTCCGCGCAACGAGCCGCTGTCACCGCGCGCGACCGCGGCTGCATCGTCTGCGGCACGGCAGCCGAATGGTGCCAAGTGCACCACATCAACTGGTGGTCCCAGGGCGGAAAAACCGACCTCGACAACCTCTGCCTCCTGTGCTCCAAGCACCACCACCGGGTCCACGAACACGGCCTCACGATCTCGACAACCCCCGAAGGATTCAAGGTCCAACCAAGGTCGATCCGGCCAGTACCAATCCAACCCAGCCGTTCGGGCGAACCGGACGGTGTGGGTCAGCCCAGCCCGTCGGGTGGCGACCCGCCAGCAACCCAGTCGCCAGCGACCCCGGCCAGACCCTCACGTCCAAGCGCTGCCCAACGGCGTGGCAGGCCGCCCGCTGCCGCCTGATCGTGTGCACGACGGTCGCATCGCCCGTCATCGCGTCCCACCCAAGAAGGACCCTCCGGTCACTGGGCGACGATGAGGTCATCCCCACCCCTGGTTGCATCTCACCCGAATGGCACGCCGCACCCGCAGGCAGAGATGGCGCGCCGGTGGGAACGCCGAACCGGCGAGCACGGTGCACCGGTAGGCGTGTCGGCCGGGTGGACGCCACACTGGGGTGATGCTGATCGCCGCCGTGCAACACGACATCGTTTGGGAAGATGCTGCCGCCACCCGAAAGACGTTGGAGCCACGGCTGAGCTTTGCAGCCGCCGGAGGCGCCCGGCTGGTCGTGTTGACCGAGATGTTCGCCACCGGGTTCAGCCTGGATGCCGAGGCGGTGGTCGAGGCTCCCGACGGGCCGAGCGTCGCCTGGATGCACGACCAGGCGACGACCCTGGGATGTTGGATCGCCGGATCCCTGCCGATCGATACCAGCACCGGCCGGCCCCGCAACCGGCTGGTGGTGGCCGGCCCCGACGGGACGGAGACTACCTACGACAAGCGCCACCCCTTCAGCTTCGGCAGGGAACCCGATGTGTACGACCCCGGCGACGACCTGGCCACGGTCGAGATCGACGGCATGGTCTGGGGCCTCACCGTCTGTTACGACCTTCGCTTCAGCTACGACTACTGGAGCCGGGCTACCGAGGTGGACGGATACCTGGTGGTGGCCAACTGGCCTCGTCCTCGCCGCGAGCACTGGCGGGCGCTGCTGCGGGCTCGAGCGGTGGAGAACCTGGCCTATGTGGTGGGGGTGAACCGGGTGGGCACCGACGGCAACCAGCTGGACTATGCCGGCGACTCGGCGGTGATCAGCCCGAACGGCGAGGTGCTGGCCGAGGCTTCCGAACGCCAAGCCGTGCTGCTGGTCGACATCGATCCGGGGGCCACAGCGGCCACGCGAGAGCGGTTCGGTTTCCTGGCCGACCGACGCGACTAGCTCCGGATCGCCCACCAGAAGAGCTGCTCAAACGCAGGCTCCAGATCGGCGCTACGAAGGCGGTCGCGCTGCCACCCGAGGCGACCGACCAAGCGCTGCAGGCGGAACGACTGCGCATCATCCGGTGAGCTCTGGCCGGATGGCGATTCCGTCACATGGCATGAGATTGGAACTGCATGAGTTTCAAGGGGGTGACCGGCTGCGATCGCGCTACCATCCGGTCGGGAGGGCAGGATGACCGCAAGGATTGACAACACCCACGTGTCCGGCGGGTCGGGGGCCACGGCGCCGGTGCGGGTGATCGCCGTCGACGACCATCCGCTGACGCGGCGGGGCGTCGCTGAGGAACTCGGCGAGGACGCGCGCCTGGAGGTGCTCGGCACTTTTCCATCGTTTGGAGCGGTGCCGCTGCCTCTGCGGACGCCCTCACAGGTCAAGGTGGCGGTGATCGACCTGGCGGTTCGCCACGAGACCCGGGGGGTCGAGAGCGTTGCCCTGGTCTCCAGCTGGGGCATTCCGTCGGTCGTCTACACGATGCACGGTTCGGCGATCATCCGCGATGAGGCGTTGCGGGCAGGAGCGTTGGGCTTCGTGTCCAAGTCGGCCGCCGGCGGCGAGTTGGTCACCGCCGTGCTCGAAGCGGCCGCCGGCCGCACCTACGAGGCCGGCGTGGAGTACCTGCCCGGCGGCGAGGAGCTGACCGACCTCGAGCGGCGGGTCTTGCACGAGATTCCCAGCGGTGCAACCAGCAAGGAGATCGCACTGCGGGTCGGGCTCGCCGGCGGCACGGTGGACAACGTCATCAGCTCGATCATCGCCAAGCTCGACCTCAAGGGCAAGAAGCGCTCGGCGCTGGCCTCGTGGGCGGTCGAGCACGGCCTCGGTCCCAGCGAGTCCTAGCGGCGTCGAGCGGCGTCTCCCTCGTGTCTACCGATCCATCGGCCGCCGACCCCGCGGCGGTGACCGCTGCCTCGTCGATGGAGCAGCGGTGGGGTGACGCTCTGTGGGAGGGCTACCTGCTCCTGCGCGTGAGCCAGGTGGCGAACGCCGCATTCGTCACCATGGACCCGCAGCGGGGGCCCCGGAGCCGTGCGCTCGGGTGGCTGGCGACGGCGATCGCCGGTGGTGCCACCGCCTGGGAATGGCGCCGACGTCACGGACGAGATTCGTCGGTCGACGATCCGGTGATGGCGGCCGAGGTGATCGGCACTTCGGCTGCTCTGATGGCGCTTTCCCCCCACATCGTCCGTGCTGCCGACCGCGACCGTGGCGACGACTGGTTCGGGCTCTGGACCTGGTGGGGGAACGCCGCGCTGGCGCTGGCGCTGCCGAACCGACCGGAGCCGGCGATGCTGGCTCACCTCCTCCCCCAGGTCGATGCCTGGCGCCATCAGCGGTCCTGGCTGCCAAGCGACATCGCCAGTCGCAACGTCTTGAACTCGATCGGGGTGGGGCTGGGCTCACGCTGGGCCGTCCACAAGGTCACTCAGGCCGGTGCCCAGGCCGATCGTGCCAGCACCCGGTTGATGAGCGAACAGGCGCGGCTGCTGGCCGATCGGGCACGGCGCGAGCTGCGCGAACGGCGCCTGCGGGACACGGTCGACTCGCTCAACAACATCGCGGGCCACCTGCGCGAGGACCGCATCGACGCGGCCCTGGCCTGTTCGTCCGCCACCTACGAGCCCCTCCGCGCCTGGTTGGCGGGTGCGGAGGACGACGAAACAGCGTCGCCCGCCGCTGCGGCGGCAGACCACGCTTCCGAGATGACCCGCCTGATCGAGCGCACCGAGCAGGGCCTGACCTTCGGCGACATCGCCGTCGTGGGGGCCACGCTGATCAGCACGCTTCTCGTGACCACATCGAGGTTCGACCGCCAGCAGCGGCGCGGCTGGGTGGTCGCCGGGCTCACGTCGTCGACGATCTACACCGCAGCGGTCACCTTGGGGCGGCTCGGCCTTCGGGGACGCCCGGGGTCCGACTCCCATCCCGCCTTCTTGGATCGCACGTGGAGCCGCCGGGCCGACACCCTCTTCGCTGTGCTGCTCATCGCCTTCGAGTGCGCCTCGAGCGACCGCAACGTCGCCGGCACCTGGGCGGCGGGCCAAACCCAGGTACACATCGCCGTGGCGGCCACCCGAATTGCCGAGTTTCCCAACCTGCTCAGGGCGTGGGGAATCATCGGTGCCGCCATGTTTCTCGGCGACCGGTATTTCTCGCCGGCGGCGCGAACGCATCGGTTTCGGTGGCAGGTCGACTGGATCAACGGAATGGCGGCGGGAATGGCGTTGCGACGCTCCCACACCGCCGTGTTCAACTCGCTCAATCAGCTGGAACGGCACGCCAACGAGACGATCGCCACGGTCGCCAAGCAGGTGGCCGAGGCCGAGACGGTCGCCGCTCAGGACGCCGTGCACGACACGGCCTGCCAGTCGCTGCGCTACCTGTTGACCCACCCTGACGAGGACCCGAGCCGCCTGGCCCAGATCATCGCAGCGACGACCGAGGCGCTGGAGACCGAACTGTCCGGTGGCGAACACGACGAGTCCGGGGCACTCGCCGACGCCCTCGCCGCGTGCGCCGCTGGCTACGAACTGCTCGGGCTGTCGCCGGTCGTCGAGTCGACAGGGGATCGACCCGTCGGCGGGGAGGTGATGGAGGTGCTGGTCCAGGTCGCCAACCAAGGCCTGGCCAACGCGCTCGCCCACAGCGACGACACCGCACCGCTCATCCGGCTGGACCTCGACGACCGGTACGTTCGACTGACCGTCTGCAATCGGGCCGATGTGCCCTTTCGAGGCATCCCCGACCGCGCCGAGGCGGACGCGGTCGACCCGCTCGACGATCGGTTTGATCCCGCCCTGCCCGAAACCTCGCCGACACCTGCCGAAGCCGGGCCTGCCGAGCTTCCTTCCGGGGGCTTCGGGCTGGCGTCGGCGCGACGGGCGGTCACCGAGCTGGGCGGCACGCTGGGCTGGGGCGAGCATCCGACGCGCACCGAGTTGATCGTCGAGCTGTCGCTGACACTCGACGGCGCGCCGGCCAGCGCATCGGGCAACGAACCATCACCCCGCCGGTGAGGGCGCCCAGCGTCGCTCAGCCAGCTGGTCCCAGCGCCGCAGCTTCGAGCGCGCGCCAGATCCTCTCGGGGGTGATCGGCAGGTCGAGGTGGCGCACGCCCAGGTAGGCGAGCGCATCGACCACGGCGCTCTGAAGCGCCGGGGTGGCACCGATCGTGCCGGACTCACCGATGCCCTTGGCACCGAGTGGGTTGATCGGCGTTTCGGTCTGGGACTCGACCCGTTCGAAGCTGGGCAGCTCGGCCGCCGACGGCATCAGATAATCGCCCAGGGTGACCGTCAGCGGATTGCCGGCCTCGTCGTACACCATCTGTTCGAACAGCACCTGTGCCGCTCCCTGGGCAATGCCGCCGTGAACCTGTCCGTCGACCAGGGTGGGGTTGAGGATGCGGCCGGCGTCGTCGCAGGCAACGTGGCGCAGGTAGTCGACCTTCCCGGTCTCCGGGTCGATCTCGACCACTGCGACGTGGGCGCCGAAGGGAAAGGTGGCGGCGGCGGAGGGCAGGTCGGCCTCGCCCTGCAGCACCGACAGCACGCCGGTTGCGGGCTCGTCGGCCACCGCCGCCTGGGTCGAGCGCTCGGCAACATGGGTCGCAAGCTC
>NZ_DAOLGP010000016.1:0-82165 GCF_035329545.1 Candidatus Neomicrothrix sp. | reverse complement strand
CCATCGTCCCCACGTTCATATGAGGCTTGTTCCGCTCGAACTTCTCCTTGGCCATGAGGGCTGTTCTCCTAATTCCTGTGGGGTGAGAGTGGTTGGTGTTGCTTGGGTTTGTGGTGGCGACGGTCGGGGTCGAACCGACGACCTCTCGATTATGAGCCGAGCGCTCTAACCACCTGAGCTACGTCGCCGGTGTGACTCCCGGGAACGTCCCGGTCGCCGTAGGTAGGGCCCGAGAGTGACGGACCGGTTGGGAGAGCCCCCTGTCAGAATCGAACTGACGACCTTTTCCTTACCATGGAAACGCTCTGCCGACTGAGCTAAGGAGGCATGGCGCGCTGGGAGTCCCGGCGAACCGACGAGCCAGTGTATCGAAGCGCCGCGCGCTCACCAATCGGGCGCCGGGAACCTCGGCAGCGGGCGACCCACCACACGCACTCGCCTGGCGCTCAGCAGTGCAGGATCAGCGCTTGCCCATGGCACAACCGTTCGTGTCCCGATAACTTGAGTTCAGTTGGCTCGGGACTACGAACTTGAGACCGACAACCTGTCCGAACACTTCGGAGCAGGCACGACCTGGGGGGGTCATCATGGGTTTCGGACCGATCGAGGTCATCGTCGTCGTCTTCGAGGGTAATGAGTTCACCGGGGAGATCCTGCCCGAGCTGAGACGCTTGGTCGACGCGGGAACGGTCACCGTCATCGATGGAGTCTTCATTCGCAAGGATGCCGACGGTTCGGTGACCCATGAGGGCCTGGAGGGCCTCAGCGACGACGAAGGCGCCAAGTCGCTGGTCGATGTGCTGAAACGGGCCGGCGCTTTGGTGTCCGACGACGACGTCGCCGACTTGGCCAACGACATGACACCCAACACGTCGGCCGCCCTGCTGGCCTTCGAACACACTTGGGCCAAGCCGTTCACGCAGGCAATCGTGAGTTCCGGGGGCGAACTGCGGGCCGATGTTCGGGTGCCTGGATCCGTCGCCGATGCAGTGCTTGCCGCCAGCGACCTGGACGGCTGAACCGACACATCGCATGTCGATCGCACGCTCGACACCCGGTCCCCAAGAAACGGCTCAGAAAGCGTGCTCCCAACGACGCCGATTGGCATCGTTGTCCGATACATTCGGTCTTCCCAAGGACGAGGAGCACACATGTCGACACTGACCGTTTGGAAGTTCGATGACCCGGCCGGCGCACAGCAGGCCGAAGAGAAGTTGGTTGCCCTGAGCAAGGAGCACCTCATCACGGTCCTCGACGCCGCCATCGTCACCTGGGAGGAAGGTAAGAAGAAGCCGAAGACCCGTCAGGCGAACAACCTCGCAGCCGCAGGTGCACTCGGTGGCGCGTTCTGGGGTTGGCTGTTCGGCCTGCTGTTCCTCGTACCACTGTTGGGTATGGCGATCGGCGCCGCCGCCGGAGCCCTCGGCGGCTCGATGGCAGATGTCGGCATCGACGACGACTTCATCGACTCCGTGAAGAGCCAGGTCGTTCCCGGTACTTCGGCGCTGTTCCTGATGACGCAGGACGCCGTCATCGATCGCGTCTCGGACGCCTTCGACGGCACCAACGCCCAGCTGGTGAAGACCAACCTCTCCAAGGACCAGGAAGAAGCCCTGCGCTCCGCATTCGCTGACGAGGACTAAGGCTTCGAGCGCGGACACACCGGGCTCGCTGCCCGGGTGGGGCACCACGGACAAGTACCGGCGCGACGCGTGAAATGATGACACCGGCCGGAGGCTCTGCCTCCGGCCGGTGTTGTTCCCACCCACCCCCGAAAGACTTGCCCATGTCCTCACCCGACGCTTCAACCCCCGACATGACCAGCCGCAACGACAGCACGACCGACGAAGAGCGGCTCCAAGACCACAAGGACCGTCTCGAGCTGTTCGCTGTGCTGCTGATCGCGCTCACCGCCGTGATGACTGCCTGGTCGGCATTCGAGGCCACCAAGTGGGGCGGCGTGATGGCGATCAACTTCGCCGAGGCAGGCGCAGCGCGTACCGAGTCGATCCGCAACAGCGACGAGGCCAACCAGCAATTCACCGTCGACGTCTCGTTGTCCACCCAGTTTGTCAACGCCACGGCCAACGGAGATGCCGAACTGGCCAAGTTCTACCAAGACCGGTTTCCTGAGCACCTGGCGATCGCCACCGATGCCTGGCTGAAGACGAAGCCGTTCGAGAACGCTGACGCCCCCTCCAGCCCGTTCGACATGAACGAGTACGTCCTGGCGGCCAGCGACCGGGCCGACGAACTGGAGAAGCAGGCCGAAGCCAAGGCGAAGGCGGCGATAGCCGCCAACGAGGACGGCGACAACTACACACTCACGTCGGTGCTGTTTGCCAGCGTGATCCTGTTGGCCGCCCTGTCCGGCAAGGTCCGAGCGCTGCGGACCGAACACTCTCTGCTCGGTTTGGCCGTGGTGTTGTTCATCGCCTCGGTCGCCGTCATCGCCACCTACCCGATCCAGATCTAGCCGCCTGCGCCCGGCCCGGGGTGGGCCGACTGCACCGAGGGTGGGCCACCGTCGTAGCGTCGCCGCAATGCGCCTCCGCTCCGCCACCACCGCAGATGCCGAGGCGATCCTCGAGATCTACAACCTCGAGGTGCTGACGTCCACGGTTACGTTCGACCTGATCCCCCGCACGGTCGACGGTCAAGCTGCCTGGCTGGCCGAGCGCCGCGGCGCGTACTCGGCGGTCATCGCCGAGGTCGACAACGAGGACGGCACGCCCGTCGTTGTCGGGTTTGGTTCGTTGTCTCGGTACAGAGAGCGGGCCGGCTACGCCACGACGTGTGAGGACTCGGTGTACGTGCACCGGGACCACCAGGGCGAAGGCATCGGGTCGACGTTGCTGACCGAGCTGGTCGCGCTGGCCACCGACCACGGCTTTCATACGGTGATGGCCAAGATCGTCGGCGGACACCAGGCCTCGATCGCACTCCACGAACGGGCGGGGTTCAGCATCGTCGGACGGGAGCAAGAAGTCGGTCGCAAGTTTGGCCGCTGGCTTGACGTGGTGCTGATGCAACGGATGCTGGCGCCCAAGAGTTGACGACCCCGGGCGCGCAACAGGCCCGCCGAGGCGGGCCTGTTGAACTGGTGGGCCGGGTAGGATTTGAACCTACGAAGGCTAAGCCGGCGGAGTTACAGTCCGCTCCCTTTGTCCACTCGGGCACCGACCCTCAGCCCGGACACGATAGCGGGGGCCGCCGCTCGGGGCACACCCGACAACGTTCCCCATCCGTGGCGCTGGCCAAGCTGCCGGCGCCACGGCACACTGCACCAAGGTTCCGTCCACCGTCATCCCAGGAAGGCCCAACATGCCCAGCTTTGACATCTCCTCCGAGGTCGACCACCAAGAGGTCACCAACGCCATGGATCAGGCGGCCCGCGAGGTGTCGACCCGCTTCGACTTCCGGGACACCGGCTCTGCGGCGGAGCTCGGAGAGGGCACGATCACCATCCGCTCGATGAGCGAAGATCGTTTGCGGGCCGTCCGCCAGGTGGTCGAGGAGAAGCTGGTCCGTCGCAAGGTGTCGCTCAAGGCACTCGATTGGGGCAAGATCGAGCCGGCTTCCGGCGGGAGCGTTCGTCAGGTGGCCACCCTGGTGGCGGGCATCAACTCCGACAAGGCCCGCGACGTCAACAAGTTCATCAAGGGCCTCGGGCTGAAGGGCGTACAGACCCAGACACAAGGTGAGCAGGTTCGGGTGATGGCGAAGAAGCGCGACCAGCTTCAGGCGGTGATCACCGAACTGAAGGGCCACGACTTTGGCATCCCGATCGACACCGGCAACTTCCGCGACTGAGCTACCGCCCGCCGGTGACGGCCGAAGCGTTCGGCGTCAACCGCCGACAGCAGCTTTGACCTCTGGCCACGTTTGGTCATCCCGCACATCCTCCAGCGAGTACCTGCGGGCCGCTTCGAGTTGCTGGTCGCCGAGGCCGAGACCTGCAGCCAGCGTGTCGGAGTTGTCGCAGTGGCCCACGGCATAGATCGTCATGCCAAAGTAAGACCGCTGGAAGTCGTCGATCACACTCTTATCGGGCGCTTCCTCCGCCGTGAGGGCCATCTTGGAGAACTCGACCACCTCGGCCACCTCGGGCTTGACCTCCTCGGGGGCCGACGCATCGAGGCGGCCAAAATCGGGTTCGTCCTGCACGACGATGTCGGCCAACTCATCGCAAAACGATTCAACCCCGGCCGTCGGGGCTGCGGCGGGTTTGGTGGTCCCCGCCTGCTGGGCGCCGTCACCGCCGTCGGAACACCCGCTCAGGGCCGCCAGGATGACGGCTGCTGCGGCGAAACGCTGACCAGCTGAGCGCACCCGGCTGCCTCGACGGCCCTGGCACTCGGCAACGGGGTGAAACAAGGGTCGAACCTCAGCCCTGCTGGATCTCGGCGTAGATTTCTTTCCACTTGGCATCGTCCTCAACGTCCGCAACCGAGTACTTCTTGAGGACCTCGACCCCGTTCTCGTCGATGCCGATCGCCTCGATCAGGCCCGACGCATCGGGGCACTCATCGATGGCGAAGATCGTCACGCCGACCACCGAGCGGATACCGCGTTCTTGCAGTTCGGCGCTGGGCTGCTCGGTCGACGCCGCCTCGTTGGCTGCCTTGGCGAGCGTGTCGACCAGCGGTGCGACCTCGTCAGGCGCGGTCGCCTGCAACTGGCCGTAATCCTGGTCGCCTGCGGTCTGGTTGGCCACGTCGGTGAGCGCTTTGCAGAAGCCCTCAATATTGGGCTTGCGTTCAGGTGCCGACGTCGCCGAGGAACCGTCATCCTTCGCGGTTGTCTCGCTGGCCGCGGCGGTCGTCTCGGACACACTGTCGCCGGCGACGGTGGTCTCGCTCGACGTGTCGCCCTTGGCGGCATCGTCGCCATCGTCGCTGCAGCCGGCCAGCAGCAGGGCGCCGACAGCGACAGCAGCCACCAAGCCTCGCTTCACGCTGGAGGTGGACACGATCATCGCTGAAGTCATCGTCGTACGCTACGACGGCCCGGGGCACTCGCCACAACTCCGATGCCGGCCCAGGGGCTGTTGCTCAGGCCCATGACCCACCCCGCAGGCGCGAGATCCGTTCCTCGACCGGGGGGTGGGTGGAGAACAGGCTCGCCATCCCGCCGCGTCGCAGGGGGTTGACTATGTAGGCCTGCGCCTGCGCTGGATTGATGTCCGCAGGGATCCGCTGGGAGTACAGGTCCAGCTTGTCCAGCGCTCGGGCCAACGGTTCGCCGGTCCCCAGCAGCTTGGCCGCCGAGGCATCGGCGGCAAACTCGCGGTTGCGGCTGATCGCCATCTGGATCAGCGCTGCGGCGATCGGTCCGAGGATGATCATCGCCAGTTGCTCCAGGCCGCCTCCGTTTCGGTCACGCCCACCGCCACCACCCCCACCGAACATCGCTCCCCACATTGCCATCCGCGCTGCGAACGTGATGGTCGAGGCGACCGCAGCTGCGACGGAGCTGGTCAAGATGTCACGGTTGCGGACGTGGGCGAGCTCGTGGGCGAGCACCCCCCGGATCTCCTCCCAGGTGAGCGCCTGCAACAGCCCTTCGGTGACGCACACCGCGGCGTGGTGCGGGTTGCGGCCCGTGGCAAAGGCGTTGGGCTGAGGGTTGGGGCTCACGAACAACCCCGGCATGGGGATCTCGGCGGCGGTGGTCAGCTCGGTCATGATCTGGCGGTATTCGGGAAGCGCACCCTCGGGGACCGGCTTGGCCCGCGCCGATGCGATGGCGAGTCGATCGGAGAACCAGTAACTGCCGCCGATCATCACCACCGACATGCCGAACGCGATCATCAGGCCCGACTGCCCCCAGAACGACCCGATGGCCATCAGCAGCCCAGCGAGGCCGGCCAGCAATGCAGCGGTCTTGAGGTTGTTGAGCACGGCATCAGTCTGCCCCGGTTGCTACGCCCGCAGGCATCGAACTGAGAGCGCTCCCGGGTTGGTCGAGCAGCCGTCCCTGCGGGAGTGTGCAACCGATGAACCGGCTGGCTTTCGACGTTCAGCCCTCCGCTGCGGGAGTGTGGTCACCATGAGACGCAGTGACAAGGCCGATCGGATCGGCGAGATCCTCGATCGGCTCTACCCGGAACCGCCGATCCCGCTCGATCACCGCAACCCCTACACGCTGCTGGTGGCGGTGGCCCTGTCGGCGCAGACCACCGACAAAAAGGTGAACGAGATCACCCCGGCGCTCTTCGACCGGGCGTCGACACCAGAGGAGATGGCCGCGCTCGACCCCGACGAGATCCTTGGGCTGATCCGACAGATCGGCCTTGCCCCGACCAAGGCCCGCAACCTGTCGACGATGGCCCACCAGATCGTCGAGGCCGGCGGGGAACTCATCCCGACGTTTGAGTTCCTCGAGTCACTCGCCGGCGTCGGTCACAAGACCGCCGGCGTGGTGATGGCCGCGTCGTTCGGGGTGCCGGCTTTTCCGGTCGACACCCATATTCACCGGCTGGCGGCCCGGTGGGGGCTGTCCAACGGAACGACGGTCGAGAAGACCGAGGCCGACCTGAAGGCGGTGTTTCCCCGGGACACGTGGAACCGACGCCACCTGCAGATCATCTATTTCGGGCGGGAGTACTGCCCCGCCCGACACCACGACCTCACCACCTGCCCGATCTGCTCCTGGGCGGCTACTCAGAAACGCATCGCCCAGGAGGCCCGCCGCTAAAGCGTCGGGGCGCCGCTCAGCCGTCGCTGGCGGCTGAGGCCCCGTCGGCGATTGCAGTCACCACCGACTCATCGGCCAGCGTGGTCGTGTCACCCAGCTCGCGCCCCTCGACCACGTCGCGCAACAAACGCCGCATGATCTTGCCGGAGCGGGTCTTGGGCAGGTCGGGCACGATGATCACGGTCTTGGGACGGCTGATCGCACCCAACTTGGTGGCGACGTGCTGGCGGATCTCCTCACCAAGCTCGTCGGAGGGCTCGTTGCCGCTGCGCAGGATGACGTAGCCCACGATGACCTGACCCGACACGTCGTCCTTGGCCCCGACAACCGCTGCCTCGGCCACCGCCTCGTGATCGACGAGCGCCGACTCCACCTCGGCTGTCGAGATCCGGTGACCCGACACGTTCATCACATCATCCACCCGGCCGAGCACCCACAGATAGCCGTCCTCGTCCAGGCGGGCACCGTCGCCGGCGAAGTACTTGCCCGGGTACTGGCTCCAGTAGGTCTGCTCGTAGCGCTCGGGGTCGCCCCAGATGCCCCGCAGCATCGACGGCCACGGCTTGGTGATCGCCAGATAACCCCCACCCTCGGTGATGGCGTTGCCCTGGTCGTCGAGCACCTCTACCTCGATGCCGGGCAAGGGAAGGGTGGCCGACCCGGGCTTGGTGGGAACGATGCCCGGAAGCGGGTTGACCATGCTGGCCCCGGTCTCGGTCTGCCACCAGGTGTCGACGATCGGGCAGCGCTCGGCGCCGATGTGCTCGTGGTACCACATCCAGGCTTCCGGGTTGATCGGCTCGCCCACCGTGCCGAGCAGCCGCAGCGAGGACAGATCGTGGCGTCCGGGCTCCTCGGCGCCCCACTTCATGAACGTGCGGATCGCCGTTGGCGCGGTGTACAGCTGCGTGACGCCGTACCGCTCGATGATGTCCCAGAAGCGGTCCTTGGGCCACGAAGCCCGGTCGCCGCTGCGATGCTCCTCGGTGGGGGTGTCGGGCGTGCCCTCGTACATCACGCCGGTCACGCCGTTGGCGAGCGGCCCAAACACGATGTAGCTGTGGCCGGTCACCCAACCGACGTCGGCCGCACACCAATAGACGTCGTTTTCGGGCTTGAGGTCGAAGATCTGCTTGGTGGTCCACGCCACCTGGGTGAGATAGCCGCCGGTGGAGTGGATGATGCCCTTCGGCTTCGCCGTCGTGCCGGACGTGTAGAGGATGTAAAGCGGATCCTCGGAGTCCATCTCCTCGGCCTCGCAGTGGGCGTCCACCCCCGCCACCGCGTCGGCATAGGGAACGTCGCGACCCTCGACCATGGCGACGTCGGTGCCGCAGCGGTCGACGACCAGCACCTTCTCGACCGTCGGGCAATCCTTCAGGGCGGCATCGACGTTGGCCTTCAGCGCCGATGGCTTACCCCGGCGATAGCCGGCGTCGGCGGTGATGACCACCTTGGCCTCGGCGTCGTTGACCCGGTCCCGGATCGAGTCGGGCGAAAAGCCGCCGAAGATCACCGAGTGGATGGCCCCGATGCGAGCGCAGGCCAGAAGCGACATCGGCAGCTCGGGGATCATGGGCAGGTAGACGACCACCCGGTCGCCCTTCTCCACGCCAAAGCCGCGCAGCACGTTGGCCAGGCGGGAGACGTCCTCGAGCAGCTGGGCGTAGGTGATCGTGCGGGTATCGCCCGGCTCGCCCTCCCAGTGGTAGGCCACGCGGTCGCCGTGGCCGGCATCGATGTGCCGGTCCAGGCAGTTCTCAGCGACGTTCAGCTTTCCCCCGACAAACCACTTCGCATACGGCAGGTTCCACTCGAGGGTGGTGTCGAAGTCCCGACGCCAGGTGATCGTCTCGCGGGCGATACCAGCCCAGAACGCTTCCGGGTCGGCGGCGGCGCGATCGTAGATCTCCGGGTCGGACAGATTGGCCTGAGCGACGAACTCCTCCGGCGGAGAGAACGTCCGCTCCTCGGAGTAGAGGTTCTCGATCGTCCGTGCGGTGGTTTCCTCGGTCATGTGTCCCCCTCGTCTGGCCTTCCCCTGCACCATACCGGCAGCGTCATGGGATCGACTTCCAGACAGCATGCAGAAGTCGGACCGGTGGCTTTCGCACGGTGGTGATGCATAACTCGGCGGTCCGACTCTCGCACCACGGTTCTTCGACGACCGCCGACGCTCGAGGCCCGGGTTGGTTTCAGCACCCGGTTG
This sequence comes from Candidatus Neomicrothrix sp., assembly GCF_035329545.1. NCBI lineage: Bacteria > Bacillati > Actinomycetota > Acidimicrobiia > Acidimicrobiales > Microthrixaceae > Candidatus Neomicrothrix > Candidatus Neomicrothrix sp. The sequence goes on along the minus strand of NZ_DAOLGP010000016.1, from coordinate 73,257 downwards.
AACGTCGAGCGAGCCTACGCCTGCGAACCCCGGGTTTGACGGGTGCCACCGAGGCAATGGAGCCTGCCTCTCGATCCCCCACCCCCGGCTCGGCCAGCGCCATAACAACCGAGCCGCCAGCCCACATTGAGGAACCCGTGCTCCCACTGATCTGCATCGACGTCGACGGCACCCTGCTCGGCAGCTCCGGCGTGCCGACCGACGGGGTGTGGACGGCCGCCGAGGCCGCCATCGCCCGAGGTCAGCACCTGGCGATCTGTACTGCTCGGGTGGCGGTGGGCCCGACGTGGGACTACGCCCGCAGGCTCGACCCCGCCGGCTGGCACATCTTCCACTCCGGGGCCGCGCTGATCAACGCTGAGACGCTGGAGGTGGATGGCGAGGTCGTCGACGAAGCCACGATCACCGCCTGCGAGCGGCTGGCCGTCGAGCACGGCTGGGTGCTCGAGTACTACTCGGCCTTTGAGATTGCCTGCCCATCCACGGAACCACTCGCAGTCGAACACGCCGGCCTACTGGGCCTCGCCCACCAGCCCCGCAGCCGAGACGACCTCACCGGCCCCCTGGTGCGGCTGCAGTTCGTCGTGCCGATCGAGGACACCGACGCCGTGCTGGCTGCCGTGCCCGCCGGTGCCCAGGGCACCGCTGCCACCTCACCGGCGTTGGACCATGCTGCGTTCATCTCGGTGACCAAGGCGGAGGTGTCCAAAGCGACCGCCATCGCCAAGCTGGCGCACCGCTTGGGCTTCGGCCCGGAAGCGGTGATGATGGTCGGTGACGGTCAAAACGACGTGAGCGCCATGGAGTCGGTCGGCTGGGGCGTGGCGATGGGAAATGCCGACCCGACAGCGTTGGCGGCCTCACGTCTCCAGGTGGGCCATGTCGACGACGACGGACTGGCCGATGCGCTGACGCTCTCGGTCGACCTGGGCTGACTTAGGTGGCAGGGCCGCCCGGGGTTTCCCCGGACGGAGGCCCCCCGTCTGCCGAGGTGGGCCCGGTCGGATCAAGAGATCCATCCTCACCTGCGTCGTCCTTGTTCGAGCGCAGGGCGTAGGCCATCGCCATCGCCACGCCGGCCGCTACGACCGCAACCAGCACGGCGATGCCCCAGGGGAAGGATCCCTCATCGGGGTCCTCGGCGGGCAGGGCGTCGTCGGACACGATCGCTGTATCGGCCACGGGGGTAGGGCTGCCGTCCGGCAGGCTGGACGCAACCGGAGGGTCCTTCTGTGTGGCAGAGGTAGGCGCCGCTTCCGTTTCCGGGGTGGCTGTGGTTGCCGGTGCGGCTGTGGTTGCCGGTGCGGGTTCGGGGATGGCAACCTCGATGTCGAGTGTCGCCTCCGGGTCCGCCGAGGTCACCGTGAACGTCCAGTCACCTGATGCAGTGACAGGAACGGCGCCTTCGTAGGTTCCTGGTTCAGGCGCACGTGCAAGGGCGACCTGAGCACCCTCCGCGCCGGACGGGTCCACGGGCATCACCTGCACGGTGGCGTCATCCACCGGCTCGGCGTCGTTGTCGTAGATCAAGGTGACCCGCAGGTTCGCCGCAAGTTTGTCAGCGACCGGCTCCTGGGTGATCGGGGTGAACGTGGCCTCCGGGCCGTGTGCTCCGGCCGGGCCGACCATGGCCACGAAACACGTGGCCATCACCACCAGCAGTGCCCCAATACTCCAACGACCTGAACTCATCGACGTTCTCCCTCCGGCGCCGACGGACGATACCTCACCTCCATCACCCAGCAGGGAGGGTGCAGACCGACCGGACAGACGCGCCCACGGTTGAGTTCGGAGCACTCCCTCGTCCGGCAGGACGGGGCGCTCAGCCGTCGATGTTCACCTGGAAAGTGGCCCGAAGAAACTCGGCGGAACCTCGGCGTGCGTCGACGGTGACCGTCCACAACCCCGGCGCGGTCAAGACCACATCGTTGGCCGTGATGTGGCTGTCGTTGAGCTTGATCAGCTTCGGCTCGATCGGCCCGAGGTCGGCGGCTGGCAAGGCGAACGACACGGTCAACCCGTTGAGGTCGTCCGGCGGCGGGCCGGCGGGAGCGACGACGGTGACGTGGGCGACGTTCGGGCCCACCCGACGCGGAGACATCTCCACCTGGGCCTGGTAGGGCCCAAAATCGGCCACCTCGCTGAACACTTCGGCCCCGACCGCCGTCGCCGCCTGACCGACCGGGTCGGCCGCCGTCTCCCTCGGTAGGGCCGCCGCTCCGAGAACGCCACCCAGTGCCACTGCGCACGCCACCAGCACCATCTCGGTCTGAATCGCCCGTTGGAGGGCCGAAGCACTGCGCCGGGCCGCCGTGGCGTCGGCCTCGTCGGTCGACAGCTCGGGGAGGGCGCTCGCCAGGGCGGGGATAAGCACCCACCGGTTCCTGGCCGCCAGCACGACTGCGCCGGCCAACACCAGCAGCTTTCCCAGGCCGAGCAGGCCGTATCCCGACGTCAGCAGGCCCGCCGGACCGCCGATGCGCACCCACAGCAGCGCGCCACCGGTTGCCAGCAGAACCGCGACTGCGCCCATCCCCCACGGCGAGAACCGCACCGCTCGGCGAAGCAACTCACGGTGAGCGGCGAGGGCAGCGGCCGAGTCGGCCGATGGCGGGACTCCAGAGGCCAGGGCGTCCGAGGCTCGGCCCTCAAGGCCCACTCGCCGAACGCAACCGGGCAACACACCTGCCACCCAGACGAGCGCCGACACCCACAGCCCTGCGGCGAGGACATGGGCCACCGTGCCGAAGGCGCTGAGCGCCACGGGCGACAGCACCGTGGCATGACCGACGAGCGCCGCGGCCACAACCACACTCGTCCACACGACCCCCAGGCTGCGACTGCCGAGGCGCCCTGCCCGGCACATGAGGTGCCCGTAGGCGACCAAGAGCACGGTGGCAACAAGAAACCGCCCGCTCGGCGTGCCGAGGACGATCTGCGCGGCGGCCGCCGGGTTGGAGGCTCCTCCGGCCAGCGCCGCCCACAGCTCGGCGGCCACCACGAGGATGACACCGGCCCAGGCGGCGGCCACCAACGGCCGCCATCTGGTGATACCCGCCCACAACAGCTGACCGGCCAGAACAAACAGAGCGAGGAACGACACGCTGCGACCGACGGCGCGCAGTGCGGTGATCGCCGGAGACTGGCCGGTCGCGCCCAGCGCAACGTCGGCGCCGCCCCCTTCCGCTCCCAGGTTGAACGTCCAAGCACCGCGGATGGGGTGGCCGTCGGCGGACACCGCTTTCCAGTCGACGGTATAGGTGCCCTCGTCGCTGAGATCGGGCACGTCGATGCGCACCTCGGAACCGTCGGCGGTCGCCTTGGTTCGGGGGACCACCGCTCCGGCCGGGTCGAGCAGTCGGATCCCGTCGTTGCTGACCGAGACCCCTTCGCTGTAGGTCATGACCACCACCGGGGGTGCATTCGCGACGGTCGCCCCCTGGGAGGGAGTGGTCGAGATCAGCTCGGCGTGGGCCCCTGCCGGCGCTGCCCACCACAGCGCTGCGAGCATGCCCAGAGCGACAAGCAGCAGGCCGCGCAGCCGCCCGGTCCGACGACCGGACACCTCCCGCCGGGCCCGCTCTTCTCGGTGAAAGAACCTCGCCCGACGGACGGGCCACTCCCGCCTGCCCGGCACCGGGCTAACCACGGGCATCCCACTCGGCGACGAGAAATGCCCCTAGTCCAGCCGGATCGATCAGCGCGGGCGCCTCGTTGAGCACCGAGGTGTCCCGGGCCCAGGCCAAGTCCATCGTCCCCGCCCGCTCATCCAAGCGCCGACGCGCCGATCGGACCAGATCGTCGATCCCCCAGGCGGCCAATGCCTCGGCCTGGGTGCTCAGGCGGTCCGGGGGCGGCAGCTGATCGAAGGCCACGTCGCTCGTCAGGTCACGGCGCCCCAGGTCCTCGACCGGGTCGGTGCCCACCGCACCCTGCGCGTATGTCCTCAACCATCCCTCCCGGGCCGCCACCTCGGCGGTGGTTCGGGTGCCGTAGTCGACGACCAGGAGCGCACCCGTCGCCAGCCGGCCGAGCGCATCGTTCACCCAACGGTGCCCCGCTTCACTCCAGGGCACAGGGGCCTGCTCGGGGACCGCCCCCCACCAGGGCAACGACCGAAGGCGCTCGGCGTCGGCTGCCTCGACCGGCCGCCATGACAGCGCCACCGCAGCGCCGTTTGATTCGGGCGGGGGTGGCTCGCCGCCAACCGGCGCCACCCCGGCCCAAAGTTCCTCGATCTGTGCACCGTTGCGCTGCACCACCCGGGCGGCCAGGTTGTCGAGCAGCTCGTGAGCGACGATCACCCCGCACACCCGCTCGGGCAGCTGTTCCTGGGAGACCACCGCGACGTCGCGCTCCTCCGCCCACTCGATCAGGTTGACGTGACCTTCACGCTGCGCATCAGATCGTTCGACGACCACGACGTCGAGGGCCCCGGCGCACCGGGGTTGCGCTGTGACCACCGCCCGCACCAAAGTGCCCGGCCCGGAGCCGGCATCGACCAGCGTCCACCGGTCGGGCCGACCGGCCGCGTCCCAAAGGGCGTCCAGGCGGCGGGCGAGACATGCGCCGAAGAGCGGGCCCAGCTCGACGCTGGTGAGAAAATCTGCACGTCGGCCGGCCGCTCCGCCGGTGTCATAGAACCCGACCCCGGGCTCGTACAGCGCCAGGTCCCAGAGGCGATCGAAGCGCAGCCCGCCGGCCAGCGCGTCGCTCAACCGAGGATGCAGGCCGGCGGCGGCTTCGGCGCCCAGCTGCCGACCCGACCGCTGCGACAACTCCGTGCCGGCTATCCGCCGAGCCCGGCCGCCACGGTCGGCACCGTGCTCAGCTGGGTCACAAGGTCGGGCAGGACGCCGGTGACCACCGTGAGCACCAGGCAGATGGCGATGGCGGCGATGAGGTTCACCGGCACCTTGATCGGGGACACATCACCGTCGGGCGCCTCGTCGAACCACATCGCTCGGGCCACCGCCATGTAATAGAAGGCACCGATGGCCGTGTTGACCGCCAGGATCACCGCAAGCGCGTACCCCATGCCGGTACCGGCGCCGACCAAAACGTTCATCACCGAGAACTTGGCGTACCAACCGCCGAGTGGGGGCATGCCGACCAGCGAAGCGAGAAACAGGGTGAACACCGTGGCGAGACCGGGGGCGTAGCTGAACAGGCCGCCGAACGTGCTCCGCTCGGCCGAGCCGGTCTTGCGGGCGATGGCGATCACGCAGGCGAATGCACCGAGGTTCATTGCGGCATAGATGACCAGGTAGCTGACGATCGCCGACATGGCCAGCTCGGAGTTGGCCGAATAGACCGCAAACGGTGCCAGGATGAACCCTGCCTGGGCGATGCCCGAGTAGGCGAGCATGCGGACGACGTTGGTCTGGCGCAGGGCGATGAGGTTGCCGACGGTCATCGACAACGCCGCGAGGATGAACATGACCGGCTGCACCACATCGCTGCGTTCGGCAAAGGCGATGAACACCAGTTGGATCAGGGCTGCGAACCCGGCGGTCTTGGAAGCGACGGCGAGGAAGGCGGTGATCGGGGTGGGCGCACCCTCGTAGGTGTCGGGAGCCCAGGCGTGGAAAGGAACCGCCGATACCTTGAACCCGAATCCGGCCAGGCTGAAGATCAGGGCGACGACGACGATCGCGGTCGGAGAGTCACCCTTGCCGATGGCGGTGGCGATCTCGGCCAGGTTGGTCGATCCGGACACCCCGTAGAGCAGGCTGAACCCATACAGGAAAATGCCGGTGGCGAAGACACCCATCAGGTAGTACTTCAGCCCTGCCTCGTTGGACTTCACGTCCCGTTTGCGCCAGGCGGCCAGCATGTAGGCCGGGATTGACAGCAGTTCGAGGGCGATGAAGACGGTGATCAGATCCATGGCCGAGGCCATGACCGACATGCCGACGACCGAGGCCAACATGAGGGCGTAGTACTCGCTCTCCCAGTAGTCGCCCTCGGCGACGTACTTGCTGGACAGCAGCACCACGATGTACCCGGTGACCAGGAACAACGCCTTCAACGCCAGCGCTCGGTCGTTGACGACGAAGGCGCCGGCAAAGGTGCTCCGTACCTCGGTCGAGGACATCGCCAGGGTCAACACCGGGATGAGGGCAGCGAGGAATCCCAGGCCGGCCAATCCTGGGATGAAGGGCCGGGCACGCTCGAGGAACACCGAGTCGGCCAGAACGATCAGCAGCGCTACGCCCGCCAGCACGACCTCGGGCGCGATCGCGTGCCAGTCAATGGAGGTATTGACGAAGTCGGCACTCTGGCCGAGGAGCGAAGCGAGCACGAGATCAGCCTCCGAAGCCGAACGCTGTGGTCATGGCCTCAACCGCGGGGTTGGAGATACCCATCACCAACGCGGGCAAGACGCCCAGCACGACGATCCCGATGATCATCGGCGTCCAGGACACCCATTCGGTCACCGACACGTCGGCGATCTCGGGATCCTTTTCGAATTCCTTGTTGGGCACGCCGAAGCTGGTGCGCTGGAACAGCCACAGCAGGTATCCGGCGGCGAGGACGGTGCCGAGGGCAGCGATCACCATCAGGGTGCGGAACAGACCCTCGTTGATGCCGGGAGCCGGAGAATAGGCGGCGAGGATGGCGGGAAACTCACCCCAGAAGCCGGCCAGGCCGGGCAGACCGAGCGAGGCCATGGTGGAAAGGCCGAGGATCCAGCCCAGCTTGGGGGCCTGGATCAACATGCCACCCAGGCGCTTGATCTCCAGGGTGTGGTAGCGCTCCTTCATCGAGCCGGCGATGAAGAACAGCAGGCCGGTGATCAGGCCGTGGGCCACCATGCCGAAGATGGCGGCGTTGATGCCGATGTCGTTCATGGCGGCGATGCCCAACATGACGAAGCCCATGTGGGATACCGACGAGAACGCGATCAGGCGCTTCATGTCGGTTTGGGCCAAACACCCGAGTGCGCCGTAGATGATGCCGATCACCGCCAGCACGCCGATGACCGGCGCCCACTGCCTGGCTGCATCGGGCAGGATCGGCAGGGCGATGCGGATGAACCCGTAGGAACCCAGCTTCAGCAGCACCGCAGCCAGGATCACCGAGCCCTGGGTTGGTGCCTGAGTGTGGGCATCGGGCAGCCAGGTGTGGAACGGGAACATCGGCACCTTGATGCCGAAGCCCATGAACATGCCGCCGAAGATCCACAGCGCTGCGCCGCTCGAGATACCGGCTGCGGCAGTGGGCAGCGCCCGCATGTCGAAGGTCTGGGGGTCGGAGAGGAAGTAGACGGCGATGAAGCTGACGATCATCAGCGCCGAGCCGAACAACGTGTACAGGAAGAACTTGATCGCTGCGTACTGACGCTTCGGACCGCCCCACACGCCGATCATGAAGTACATCGGCAACAGCACGATCTCGAAGAAGACGAAGAACAGGATCAGGTCCTGGGCAACGAAGGTACCGATCATGCCGGTCTCGAGGATCAGGATCAGGGACAGGAACGCCTTTGGGTTCCCCGGGCTGGGGATGTGATCGAGGCTGTAGATCATCACCAGCGGCACGATGAACAGTGTCAGCCCCAGCAACGGCAACGAGATGCCGTCGACGCCCATGATGAACCGGCTCCCGATCCGGGGGATCCAGGACTGGTCGACCACGAACTGCAAGTCCTGGGAGGCGTCGTAGTTGAAGCCGGCGAACACTGCAACGCCTAGGGCGGCGGTGGCCAGCGAGGTGATCAGCGCGATGAGCTTGTGGGCGCTCTCGGCCTCGTTGGGGACGAGCACCATCATGACCAACGCCCCGATGAGGGGCAGGAAGGTCAGCAGCGGAAGTACCCAGGTTTGGTCCGACATGTGGTGGATCTCCTGTTACTGGCGGTGAAACGAGGCGACCCGGGGGGCCGCTGGGGGAACGATGGACAAAGGTGCGCGGCGATCCGCGTCAGGGGTTGAGGTCCGCGGCGGCGCCGTGGTCAAAGCGGTGATCATGCGGTCAGGACCGCCACGAAGATGCCGGTGAGGATGGCGGTGCCGGCAAACAACAACACGCCGTACTGCTGCACCTTGCCGGACTGCATCTTGGACAGCCCGGCGCCGGTGCCGCTGGCGGCCATGCCCGCGCCCCTGACCGCCCCGTCAACGACGCCTTGGTCGATGCGGGCGTAGACGAACTCGCCCACCTTGGTGGCGCCGGCGCCGACGCCGTCGACCGTGCGGTCGAGCACCTTCTGGTTTGCCCAGTAGGCGGCCCGCGCAAGCGGCCCCTTGACGAAGCCAACGATCACGTCGGTATAGAGCCAGTCCAGGTAGTACTTGTTGACCAGGATGGTCTTACCCACCCGAGCGAGCTTGTTGCGCGAGGCCAGGCCTTCGAGCACGGTCAGCTTGCCGGTATAGAAGCTCCACACCAGCGCTGCCGACACCAGCGCCACGATGAGCGATATCCCGGCGAGCAGTGGGTTGAACGCCGCGTGGGTGAAGCCGTTGGCAGGCCCTGGGAAGTAGGCACCAACCGGCTCGACCGCACGCTCGAAGCGGAGGCTGAGCCATGACGGCAACTCGACGAAGAACTTCTCCGGCAGGTTGACGAACCCGGCGACGACCGCCAGACCGGCCAACACGAAGAGCGGCACGGTGATGCGCGCCCCCGACTCGTGCGGCTGGCCGTGGCCTCGGTAGTCGCCGAAGAAGGCGTACCAAACCGCCCGGGTCATGTACCCGGCGGTGCAGAACGCACCGATCAGCAGCGCAACCAGCACGAAGTAATAGCTGCCCACTCCTGCGTTCATCCCACCGGTGCCCGCCAGGATCTCGTCCTTGGACCAGAAGCCGGCCAACGGGAAGATGCCCGCCAGGCTGGCCGCAGAGATGACGAACGTCCAGAAGGTCTTGGGCATGACCTTTCGCAGGCCCCCCATGTCGTCGACCATGTCGAAGCTGTGGTGGCAGGCGTGGCTGAGCGAGCCGGCGCCGAGGAACAGGCTGGCCTTAAAGAAGGCGTGCGTGAACAGGTGGAACATCGCCGCCGTCCAGGCGCCGACGCCCAGCGCCGCCACCATGAAGCCCAACTGGGAGATGGTTGAGTACGCCAGGACCTTCTTGATGTCCTTTTGCACAAATCCCAACAGCGCACCCAAGACCGCTGTCACCGAGCCGACGAGGGCCAGCATGTTGAACGAGCCGCCGGCGATCGACAGGCCTTCGAAGAACACGGGGTACAGCCGGGCGACCATGTAGATGCCGGCCACGACCATCGTGGCGGCGTGGATCAGCGCAGACACAGGCGTCGGCCCGGCCATCGCGTCCGGCAGCCAGGTGTGCAGGATGAACTGACCCGACTTGGACATCACCGCAGCCAGCAGCGCCAGCGAGGCGACGGTGAGCGCGGTCTTGGAGATCGACCCGTCGTTGGCGGCGATGTTGATGTCCATGATCGAGAACGTCTTGCCCGACACCCAGAACAGCACGGTCACGCCGACCAGAAGACCGATGTCGCCCACTCGGTTGGTGAGGAACGCCTTGAGCGCCGCGTCGGAGTTGGGTTGCTCCTCCCACCAGTGGCCGATCAGCGCAAAGGAACACATGCCCACCAACTCCCAGCCCACGATCATCTGGATCGTGCTCTGGGACATGACGAAGAACAACATCGACGCGGTGAACAGGGAGAGGAAGGCGAAGTAGTGGGTATAGCGCCGGTCGCCGGCGACGTACTCGGTGGAGAAGATGTACACCAACAGCGAGATGAGCGTGACGACCACCAGCATCATCACGACCAGGCCGTCAACCTGCGTGCCGACCGTGACCGTGGTATCGCCGGACTGGAACCAGGTAACGCAGTTGACGACCGGACGGGTGAACCCTTCCGCCTCGCCCGCCTCGGATGCGGGGGCGAGCGGGGCAGCAACCTCACCGGCTGGGGCGAGGGCCTGTTCGCCGGCGCCGTCTCCGGAGCCGGCTGCCGTGCCCTGGGCACCATCCACCTCGGCGACCGCAGCCGAGCAGGCCGGATTGACGTCGGACAGCGCCGCCACCTCGTTGGGAGACGTGTCACGGGTGACCCATTCGCCGGCGGTCACCAGCGACAGTGCAAAGCAGATGCCAACTGCGGCGATCCCGATGGCGTGGCCCTTGCCGGGCGTCCGCTTTCCGAAGAACAGGATCAAGGCGAAGCTGGCCACCATGATGGCCGGGAGCAGCCAGACCTTGTCGAGCATGATGGTCGTGATCACCCAATCACCCCTTCAACTCGTCGAGTTCGTCCAGCTCAACGCTGGCCTTGTTGCGGTAGATCAGCATCACGATGGCCAAGCCGACGCCAACCTCGGCGGCAGCGACGGCGATAACGAACAAGGCGAACACCGAACCGTCGACGCCGTGTTGGCCCCCGAATGCGATCAGGTTGAGGTTGACCGAGTTCAAGATGAGCTCGATCGACATGAGCACCAACACGCCGTTACGACGGGTGAGCACCCCGTACACACCGATGCAGAAGAGAACCGCTGCCAGTAGAAGGAATTGATTGACCAGCACCGCTACTCCTTTCGGGCCAGGACGATGGCCCCGACCAGCGCCGCCAACAACAACAGCGACACGAGCTCGAAGGGCAACAGGTAAGTCGAGAAGATCGCGTCGGAGATCTCTTGAGTCGGGTTACCCGCCGTCGGGCGCACCTGATCGCCGCCAAAGCTGTCGATGAGCGAGTAGGCCATCACAACGAACAGCAACACCGCAGTGCCGATGCCGAAGGGGATCATCTTGCGGTTTGATTCGACCCCCTCGGCACCCGGAGTACGGGTGAGCATGACGCCGAAGAGGAACAGCACGACGATTGCCCCGATGTACACCATCACCTGGGTGACGGCGAGGAACTCCGCCTGTAAGAGGATGAACAGGCCGGCCATGCCGGCCAACACGACGACCAGCCACAGGGCGGCATGCACCACGTTGGTCGTCGTCACCACCCGTACCGCGCCATACAACATCAGCGCGGCGATGAAGCCGAACACGATGTTGACCGGTACCGCATAGCTGGCCGTCTCGGCCAGAAGGGCCACCATCAGGAGCTCTCCTTGCGGGGAACCTTTTTCTGCTTCACCTGTGCGCCCGACTCGTAGGTCTCAAAGTCGGGCACGGTCTCAAACCACTCACCTAGTCGTTCCTTGTCGTGAAGCAGGTCGGCGATCCTCACCTCGGAGTACTCGTACTCCGGGGTCCAGAACAGCGCCTCGAATGGGCAGACCTCGACGCAGATGCCGCAGTACATGCACAGCGAGTAGTCGATGTCGAAGCGGTCGAGATCGTTGACCGAGCGAGGCTTGCCGCCGGGGCGACGGGGCGGTGCCAGCGTCTTGTGGCCCTCGATGTAGATGCACCAGTCCGGGCATTCCCGGGCGCACAGCATGCAGGCCGTGCAGTTCTCTTCGTGGAGGGCGATGACGCCGCGGGCACGGGGCGCCGGGGTTTCCTTCTCGTGCGGGTACTGAACGGTGGCGGCGCCTTTGGCCGGAGAGGGCGGCTTCAGTGGACCGTCCGGGAACATCGTCTCCATGGCGGTGCGAAGGGTGAGCCGCAGGCCCTTGACCAAACCTTGTAGTGGGGGTTGTGGAGGCATGTCATTTCTCCCAGCGGACAGCGCAGGCGGTAGAGCCAGATCGCTGCTCGCTCGCGTCGGTGAGCGGTATCACGGTGGGTAAGCTTTTCACGGTCGGGGCCGCGCGGGCCATTCCGCACGACGGCTTGACTTCGTAGCGTCGAACGGCGACGCCGACTCGCGGCCCTGAGGGTGATGAATCAGCCGATCGTGGTGCTGGTGTCCATGTCCTCCATGTCCATGTCGCCAAGGCCCATCATCATGCACCCCAGCAGCGGCGCCATGGCCGGATCGTTCTCGTCCAGGTCGTCACCGCTGAGGATCATCTCGGCGAAGCTCTGCTCGATGACCTTCCAGTCGATCCCCTCGAAGCACTCCTTCATCTCGGGCGTAAGATCCTGACCGCTGGAGTCCAGCGACTCCATGAACACCTGCTTCAAGTCGACGCACTCGGTGAACGAGTCGGCCACCACTTTGCGGTCGCCCTCGGACAGCTTCTTGAAGTCCACCTGGTCGCCGTTGCCGGACATCGCTTCAGGGGTGAAGCCGGCCTCCTTCATCTTGTCGACGCCGATACCGTCGACCATGTCGTCCACCCAGCACTGGGCCTGATCCTTGGGGATGGAGTCGTCCTGCCCGGAGGACGACTGAATGGCGCCGGTCAGTTCATCGACGTAGGCCTGATCTTCACTGGTGCGATCGCTCGTGCCGGAGCTGCCGGCGCCCGAGTTCGACGTCTTGTCGCCGCAGGCCCCCAAGAGGAGTGCCACCACACCGATAACCACCACGAACCTGGTACGTCCCACGACGACTCCTCCTTGTTGCGAACCGCTGACCATAGGCGACCGCCGGGTGCTGAATCCCCTTTCCCGGGCCCGGAAATCGACCCCTCAACAGGCCGGTGCCAGCCGTCATCGGCGCGACCCGTCAGCTGGTGGTCGACCTCGCTCAGCCTCGAGGGGTCGGACCCTGGGCCGTCGCCGGTCGCACCCACGCGGCACGGGCCGACGGTCCCGATTGGTGCGTCGACGCGCACTCGTCAGCTCAGAAGGCGACTTTGAAGATGGCCGTCGCTGCGATGTTGACCAGCGCTGCGGGGATCATGAACTTCCAGGCCAGGCGCTGCAACTGATCCTCGCGGAAGCGGGGGAAGGTGAAGCGCACCCAGAACACGATGCCGGTCAGGATCAGCACCTTGGTGGAGATCACCAGCGGGCCCACGACGTGGAACGCCGAGTTGCTGATGCCCCACGATGCCGGCAGCGCCCAGCCTCCCAGGAACAGGGTGGAGGCGATGGCCGAGAACCCGATCGCAGCAGCGAACTCCGACAGGAAGAACATCAAGAAGCGGACGCCGGTGTATTCGACCATGAAGCCGCCGACCACTTCGGATTCGGCGATCGGCATGTCGAATGGCGGCTGGGTGAGCTCGGCCTGCATGGCCACCAGGAAGATCACCAGACCGATGATCTGGGTGAACATGTAGGGGTTGCCGATCCAATCGATCCCGAAGATCGCACCGTTGGCCTGGGCGGACACGATGCCCTGCATGTCGAGGGTGCCCGCCTGGATCACCACGCCGACCACCGCCAGGATCAGCGGCAACTCATAGGCGATCAACTGTCCGGCGGCGCGCAGCGCACCTATCAGCGCGTACTTGTTCGCCGACGACCAACCGGCGATCAGCACACCGATCGTGGACACCGACGACACGGCGAGCACGAAGAAGATGCCGGTGCCCAGGTTGGCGACGTAGCCGTTGGGCCCGGCAGGGATGACGATGAAGAGCAACAGCGCGCTGGCCAACACGAGGAACGGTGCCAGACGGAACAACCGCTTGTCGGCGTCCCGCGGGGTGATGTCTTCCTTCTGCAGCCACTTGCCAACCTCGGCCACCAACTGCAGCGAGCCAAAGGGCCCAGCTTCCATCGGGCCCAACCGGCTCTGCATGAACGACACGAACTTGAACAGGTACAGGTACACGGCAGCAGCCGTGAGCGTCAGGGCCACGATCGTGGCCGCAAGCACCCGGATGAGCGTCTGCTGCCAGTAGGCCAACTCCAGCGCGAAGATGCTCACTTGTCGATGTCTCCCAGGATGAAATACAAGCTGGCCATGATGCTGACGATGTCGGGCACGTAGACGCCCCGGAGCAGCCAGGGTGCGATCGACACGTTGTTGAAGCTCGCCGAGCGGATCTTCACCCGGAAGGGCATCAGGTCGCCCTTGGACACGATGTGGTAGCCCATCTCGCCCAGCGGATTCTCGGTGGCCACATAGGCCTCGCCTGCGGGCACCTTGATGATGCGGGGCACCTTGGCCATGATCGGCCCGGACGGAATTCCGTCGCAGAGCTGGTCGATCATCCTCGTCGCCTCGCGGGTCTCCTGCAGACGCACCCAGTAGCGCGCAAAGCTGTCGCCGTCGGGGTGGGTCCAGACCTTCCAGTCGAGCTTGTCGTAGACGAGGCCGACGTTGTTGTCGCGCCGGATGTCCCAGTCGATGCCCGAGGCGCGGGCGTTGGCGCCCGACAGCCCGTACTGCAGGGCGACATCGGGGGGGATCACGCCGATGCCCCGGGTGCGCTCCTGGAAGATCTCGTTGCCGAGGAGCAGATCGTCCATCTCGTCGCAGAAGGAGCGGACCTTCTCCATCGCCTGCTTGGTCTCTGCAATCCAGCCCTTGGGCAGGTCGTCGAGCAGGCCACCGATACGGTCGAAGTTGGGGTGGAAACGCCCGCCGGTGACCGCCTCGATCTGGTTGAGCACGAACTCGCGGTCGCGGAAGGCGTAGAAGATGGCGGTGAGGCCGCCCACCTGCACGCCCATGTCCCCGAGGAACATGATCATGTGGCCCAGGCGGCTCATCTCGAAGAGGATCGTGCGAATCCACTGGGCGCGCTCGGGCGCCTCGACCTCCATCAGCTGCTCGGCGGCCAGGATGAAGGGCACCTCGTTGGCGAAGCTGCCCAGCCAGTCGATGCGGTTCACCAGCGTGGTCACCTGCGGGTAGGTGCGCACCTCGGTGAGCTTCTCGTAGCCCCGGTGCATGTAGCCGGCGAGGGGCTCGGCGGCGATGACCTGCTCGCCGTCCAGCTTGGCGACGATGCGCAGCGTGCCGTGGGTAACCGGGTGTTGCGGCCCGATGTTGAGGGTCATGCCCTCGGTCTCGAGCTCGATGTTCAACCGGGCGTCGGCCGCCTGCGCGGCGACGTAGTTGAGCTTTTCGCGATCGGTGATGGCGGTCATGACGCTCCCTCCGGCGGGGCCTCGGGTACCGATGTATCGGCGGCTGAAGCCTCGGGGTCAGACACATCAATCACCGGGGCATCGGGGGCCGAGACTTCGGCGACCGGGGCTTCGAGTGCGGGGTTCGCCGGTTCGGCAACCTCCGGCTCGGGCATCGGCTCCACATCGACGATACCGGGCCACGGCTTCACCAGGCGGGCCAGCAGCGGGAAGTCCTTGCGCAGCGGGTAGCCCTCGAAGTCGCCGGGCAGGTAGAGGTTGCGGAGGCCGGGGTGGCCATCGAAGGTGACCCCGAACATCTCCCATGCCTCACGCTCGTGCCACTCGGCACCGGCGTAGGTGTTGACCCAGGTAGGGACCGTCGGGTCCTCGTCGCTGCTCGTGTCGGCCCGTAGGCACAGCATCTCGTTGGTGGACAGGTTGCGCACCCGGGCAAACACCTGGAAGCGACGGTCGGCGCCGCAGATGCCGGGGGTGATCTCGGCCTGGTCGGCGGCGGCCGACACCCGCTCGAGCGTCTCCGATCCGGTCTCGAGGTAGCGCCCGTAGGGCGACGGCAGCCAGTCGAGCACCGACAGGAAGCAGAAGTAGCGGAAGCCGAGGTCGTAGCGAACCACCTGGGCCGCTTCGCCCCACGACTCGGTGGTCAGGCGGACGTGGGTGTCCAGGCCCGGCAGCACCTCGGAGCCGACGACGGCGTCGCCCAAGTGGTGACGGAGGGAGGCGACCAGCGCCTCGCGAGCCTCGTCGCGCTCCTCGGTTGCCTCGTCGTCGGAGGTTTCGTCGGTGGTCGCCGGAGCATCGGTGCTCACAGGTCCTCACCCCCGACCGTGATCGCGTCGCCGCGCCAGCGGGCGCCCATGTCCTCGTTCTGGATGCGCTGCTGCAACAACACGACGCCTTCCAGCAACGCCTCGGGCCGGGGCGGGCAACCGGGGACGTAGACGTCGACCGGAATGATCTGGTCGACGCCCTTGGTCACCGAGTAGCTGTCCCAGTAAGGGCCACCGGTGTTGGCGCAACTGCCCATCGAGATCACGTACTTCGGCTCGGGCATCTGGTCGTACAGGCGCTTGACCACCGGCGACATCTTGTCGGTCAGGGTGCCCGAAACGCACAGCAGATCCGCCTGACGGGGGCTGGCCGGTAGCGGAATGACGCCGAGGCGCATGATGTCGTAGCGGGGCGCACCCATGCCGGCAGCCATCTCGATGGCGCAGCACGCCAAGCCCCACTGGTACATCCACAGCGAGTACTTGCGGGACATGTTGAACAGTTTGGACAGCGGCTTGGGAATCTTGCCGCCCTCCACCAGGCCTAGACCCATCTCAGCACTCCCTTTCGCCAGGCATACAGGAGACCCAGCAACAACACGCCAACGAACACGCCCATCTCGATCAGGCCGAAGACGCCGTACACCTCCAGGCGGGTGGCCCAGGGAAAAATGAACACGGCCTCGACGTCGAAGATCACGAACATGAGGGCAAAGAGGTAGTAGCGGATCTGGCTCTGCGACCAGGCCCAGCCCACCGGGTTGACGCCCGACTCGTAGGTGACGTACTTGTCCCCCACATCACGGGCGGGTCGAATCAGCCTGCTGATGCCCAACAACAGGGCAACCAGGCCAAATCCGGCGGCGCCCATGAGCGCCGCAGTCAGGTATGAGCGAAGAAATTCCGATTCTGCGGCCAGCACGATGATGCAATCTACTTGCGGCCCGAGAGGGGCACCAAAGACGACCCGGCCACCGGAGGTCGCCCGCCCGCGCTCGCTCCTACAGAATGCGTCCCCAGCACGTCGGCGGCGGGGTGCGCCACGGCGAGTTCGCCGCCCCGGACCGCAGCACCCTCACCCTCCACGAGATGTCCTGGCGCCGGTCGTGCTGGCTGGCCACCTGCTGATCGGAGTATCTGTTGCCGAAGCGTCATTCTCCCGGCTGGATGCCACCCAAAAGGATTGGTCAACAAAGTGGTCGGGTACACCACGGCGCTACCAGAGCGATCACAGGAGCGTGAGCCCATGTCAGATGCCATCACCCAGCTGAAGGACGACCACGAGAAGGTCGAGAAGCTGTTCAAGAAGTACGAGGACACCACCGACCGGGCGATCAAGACACGGCGGAAACTGGTGGATCAGATCATCGAGGAGTTGTCGATCCACGCCGCCATCGAAGAGCAGGTGTTCTACCCGATCTCCCGGGTGCTCTCCGACGAGGCCCAGGATCAAACCCTGGAAGGTCTCGAAGAGCACCACCTGGTCAAGATCACCCTCGCGGAACTCGAGACGTTGGACCCCACCGACGAGCGGTTCCATCCAAAGGTGACCGTATTGATGGAAAACGTGCGCCACCACGTCGAGGAAGAGGAGAACGACCTCTTTCCCATGATGCGCGAGACCTTCGGTCGCAACGACATGTCCGACCTTGGAGCCGCGCTTGACGAGGCTCGGTCAACTGCGCCGACCCGACCCCACCCGGCCTCGCCAGACGCCCCGCCCGCCAACCTGGTGACCGGGCTGGTTGCCGGCATCATCGACAGAATTCGCGACAGCATTCCGGGCTGACACCCGGAGAGGCTTCACCTCGTTGCTGAGGGCATGCGGGCTCGGAGGATTTGCTCGACCCGATCGGGATCATCGGGCGTGATGACCGGGATAGGCCACTTACCAACTTCCAGGTCGAGTGCCCAGGTCTTCCGCGGACGGGTTCCGTCGAGATTGTAGAAGTGGCGGAAGTCGCCCGAGCCCCAGATGCGCCATCGACCGCGAAGCCGGGTCATTCGACGCCGGGTGACCGCCGACAGCGAGGAGTACGGGATTCGCTTGTGGCCCCAGAGGTAGTACCAGCGGATGTGCACGCAGTGCTCGTCGCAGGCGATGCGGCCGTCGTCGTAGATCACAGGAATCCCCATCCGGATGTGCCGAGAGGCACGTCACTGAACCATAGGCCCGCGCCACCAGCCGGGTCGTTCGGCGGCGCCATCGTGCGCTGACAAACTGCCGGGATGCGCTTTGCCGATGTCGTCGCTACCTCTGCCCTGGTGGCATCCGAGTCCGGACGATCCGCCAAGCGAGACCTGTTGGCGGGCCTGCTCGGCGTTCTGGCGCCCGACGAGGTGGTTCCGGCGGTCGGGTTTCTCACCGGCGAACCCCGCCAGGGCCGCATCGGCGTGGGTTGGCGCACGATCGGCTCGCTCGACCACCCCGTCGCGGTCGAACCGACGCTGTTGATCGCCGACGTGGACGTCGCGCTGAGCGCTGTTGCAGCGCAGACCGGACCCGGTTCCGGTGCCGCCCGGGTGGCACTGCTCGAGGCCGTATACGGCCGGGCCACCGCTGACGAAGCCCGATTTCTCACCCTGTTGCTCGGAGGCGAACTGCGCCAGGGCGCCTCGGCGGGGGTGATGGTTGAGGCCGCCGCCAAGGCCGCCGGCGTCCCGGCCACCCAGCTCCGCCGGGCCACCATGCTGGGCGGCCGCCTGGACGACACGGTGGCGCTCGCCCTCACTGGCGGCGCCGCAGCGCTGGGCGAGGTGTCGCTGCGGGTGGGCCGGGCCGTCCAGCCCATGCTGGCCTCGTCGTCCGCCGACGCCGCCACCGCCTGGGAGGACGCGGCTGTTGACGGTCTGGCAGTGGTGCAACACAAGCTTGACGGCATCCGCATCCAGGTTCACCGAGGCGCATCGCCAACTGGCGGGCCCGATGCGATCAGGGTGTTCACCCGCAACCTCAACGACATCACCGATCGCCTCGGCGACGTGGTCGATGCCGTGGCCGACATGCCCGGCGGTGCGCTGGTGCTCGACGGCGAGGCGCTGGTGACCGACCTCGACAATCGGCCCGTCGCCTTCCAGGACACCGCCGGGAGGGTGTCGGCCGACCAGGCCCGACCCGAGACGGTGCGGCCGTACTTCTTCGACGCGCTCCACGTCGACGGGGTCGACCTGATCGACGCACCGCTCACCCAGCGCCTCGACGCGCTGCGGCGCAGTGCCGCCGGCTGGGTGGTCGAGGGTGCACAGGCGACCAGTGCTCACGAGATCGCCGACGTCAACGAGGGCGCCCTGGCCGCCGGCCAGGAGGGTATCGTCGTCAAGGACCCCACCAGCGCGTATGCGGCCGGGCGGCGCGGCAGCGCCTGGCGCAAGGTGAAGCCGGTGCACACGCTGGACCTGGTGGTGTTGGCCGCCGAGTGGGGTCACGGTCGCCGCCGCGGCTGGCTTTCCAACCTGCACCTGGGCGCACGCAACCCCGCCGGAGGGTTCGTCATGGTGGGCAAGACGTTCAAGGGGCTCACCGACGCGCTGCTCACCTGGCAGACCGACACGCTCAGCTCCCTGGCCCGCTCGGCGGGCAACCCGACCGACGGTCACGTCGTCACCGTGCCGCCCAGCCTGGTCATCGAGATCGCCGTCGATGGGGTGCAGCGGTCCACCCGCTACGACGGCGGGGTGGCGCTGCGTTTCGCCCGCGTGGTTCGCTACCGCCCGGACAAGACACCGGACCAGGCCGACACGATCCAGACGGTCCGCGAACTGGGCTGAGGTCCGGCCTCAAGCGGACATCGGTGCTCGGCTCCAACTGGTGCCGACCCGACCAGGCGACGAGCGGCGTTGATGCCAACCGGGGCAGTAGCCGAAGGTGTCGACTTCGTTGGCATGCATCGGTTCGCTCACCAACCCATGCTGCCAATCACTCACCCCGGGTCGCGACACCCAGTGCATCCGCCCGCTGACGCAGCCACGCTGAGATTGCATTGCGTCGACAACGCCGATGAGGGCGAGGGTGCGGGTGATGAACCGCGAGTGGATCGAGCTGTGGCTGCACCGGGGGGACGATGCCGAACCCGAACCGCTGCGGGTCGGCTACTCGCCCGGCGCCACCGTGGCCGAAGTCATCCGGGCGCTCGCCAGCCACGTAGGCCAGTCCGATCACGCCGATCACATCGACGCGTCACTCGGCACCGAATGCTCGCTCGTCGGGGTCGATCCGGCCATCGGGGTGATCGACCCCGAGGCGACCCTGCCCCATGGTGGACCTCGACGTGGCCAGGTCGTCAGGATCTACTGCGCAACCGAGCCGTCCCAGGGGACGGTCGCACCGACGATGGTGGCGGTCCGGCGAGGTCCCGACCGAGGCCACCGGGTGCCGCTCGGCGAGTCCCTTGTGGTGGGCCGAGCACCGGGCTGCGACCTGGTGCTGGCCGACCCGGCGGTGTCACGACGCCACCTCCGCCTCACCCGCCGTCGGGCCCTCGTCGAGATCGAGCCGCTCGGCGAAAGCGTCATCGGCCTCGACGGTCGACGACTGCGCACCTCGATGCCGGTGGAACCGGGAAACCCGATCCGGCTGGGCGACAGCGAGCTGGTCATCGTGGCGCCCACCCGACCGACGGCCGATGCTCCCGGCTCCCACCAGCGGCCGCCGCGGGCACCGTGGTGCCCCAACCCACCCAGCCTCGACATCGCCGAACCCCCTCGTCGCACGGGCGTGGGCACCGTGCCGTGGCTGTCGATCGGTCTGACCGCGGCATTTGCGATCGTGATGATGAGCGGGGGCGGATTCGGCGGTGGCATGGCCGGCAACATGATCTGGTTCTTCACCCCGCTGCTGCTGGCCTCCGGGGCGACCGAGTACGCCTGGTCGGCTCGCCGGACTGACCGAAAGGCTCGGGCCGCGTGGCGGACGGACCTGACCCATCGATGTCGTGCCCTCGCAGCGGCGCTCGAGATGGAACGCCGCCGGGAGGCCCATGCCTTCCCACCTCTCTCCGACTGGGCGCTCGCCGCACAGTCGGGCTCGGCGCGGTTGTGGGAACGTCGGCGCGAACACTCCGATGCCCTGCGCCTGCGGCTGGGTCTCGTTCAGGGGCGGGCCGCAGTCACCGGCGAACTGGCGTCGGTCGGCCCTGCCGATCTGCTGGCCGAGGCCTCCAATGCCGTCGAACGGGTGCGCTGGCGTCACGATCTTGTCTCGGCATTGAATTTGGCCGAGGTTGGCTCGCTCGGGATCCACGGCCCCGATGCCCACCTCTTGGCCGCATCGCTGGTAGCGCAGCTCGTCGCTGCGGTCGGTCCGGAGGACGTGGCGTTGGCCGTCGCCGTCACCGAGGGTCACGCACCCGGGTGGCGATGGGCGGCTGCCTTGCCCCACCTCCGCTCGGCGGCCGAGCTGCTCGACGGCCCCAGCACGGCGGGCGCCCGCAACCACGACCAATTGACCGCATCGCTCGCCGCGCTGGGTGCGGCCCGTCGCCGACGTTGCGACGAGACCGATGGTGAGCGGCGTCAGGCGGAGGTGCCGATCGTCGTCGTGCTCGATGGCGAGCTCGGTTCCCAACTCGAACTGCGTCGCCTCGCCGCCCTGTGCCGGTTCGGTGACGTGGGCATCCACGTGATGTGGTTGGGTCGGCGTCCGTCAAGAACCCCCCTGGGCTGCGGCGCAACGGTGACCACCTCCCGGCCCGGCCGGGCCACCGTCGTAGCGGCACCGGGAGAAGTTCCCCAGCAGGTGCGCTGGGAACACCTCGACCACCGCGTCCTCGACCGGCTGACCCGTCACCTGGCGCCTCGCCGGGACGGTGATCGCACCGGCACGGGTGCCGGGCTTCCCGCCGCCGTCTCCCTCGCCTCGATACCGGGACGCATCCCCGAGCCGGGCGGGCTCGACGCCATCATCGGGGTGGGTCCCGACGGCCCAACCCGCGTGGACCTGCGCCGTGACGGTCCCCACGCGCTGGTGGCAGGCACCACCGGTGCGGGCAAGAGCGAACTGTTACGCACCCTGGTCGCCGGGCTGGCCATGGCACATTCACCGCAGCGGCTCAACTTCGTGCTTGTCGACTTCAAGGGCGGCACGGGCATGGGCCCGCTCGCACGTCTGCCACACGTGGCGGGCATGATCACCGACCTCGACGTCGACGAGGCCCAGCGGCTTCGGCTGGGCCTCGAGGCCGAGGTCGACCGGCGCCTGCGGCTGCTGCACGGGGCCGGGGTGGAGAACCTGGCAGCGATGGAACGTCACGACCCGGTCGGAGCGCCGCCGGCGATCGTGGTGGTGATTGACGAGTTCGCCGCGTTGGCCCGGCGTGCACCGACGGTGCTCGACGCCCTGGTCGACCTGGCCCAGCGTGGTCGCAGCCTGGGGATCCATCTGGTCCTGGCCACCCAGCGTCCTCGCGGTGTCATCTCGGACGCCATCCGAGCCAACACCAACCTCCGGCTCGTCGCCCGCATGGCCGACGCTGAGGAGTCGATCGATGTGCTCGATAACCCTGCAGCGGCCCGGCTGGCGGTGGGCATCCCCGGTCGGGTGCTGATGCGGGTGGGAGCAGCGACGCCCACGGTTGTGCAGGTGGCGTTCACCGGAACGACCGTGGGTGAGCGGCCGCCGATAACCGTGGAACCGCTCACCCTGGACCGCCCGTCGCCCGGTCCGACGGTTGCACCCTCAGCGGGGGGCCGGACCGAGGCCGAGGCCGTGGTCGCCTCCACCCGCAGGGCCGCCGGTCATGACGGCGCCGCTCGGCGGCTGTGGCTGGAGCCGTTGCCGCCCCTTCTCGACCGGGCTGCCTGGGCTGCGCTGGTCGACCGGCGACCCGATGTTCACGCCGAGGCCATCACCCGCCGGGACCCACCCCGTCCGACGACCGCCACGACGCCAAGCTGGCCCATGGCGGTCGCCGACCTACCACGACGCCGACAACGAGGCCTGTGGACCATCGACCCGACCGGCGGGGTGCTGGTGGTGCTCGGCGGTGGCGGCTCCGGGCGCACCTCCGCCCTGCGGGCCCTGGCAATGACGGCGGCGCGCAACGGGGCCGCCGTCACCGGCCTCGACGGGGGTGGGTCGCTCGCCCGGCTCGACGGTGCGACGGTTGGGACGGATCCGCAGGTCTCGCTGGGTGCGATCGTGCCCGTACGCGACGACGAACGCATGGCTCGGCTGCTGTGGTGGCTGGAGACCGACCCAGCCATGACACCGAGGGTGCTGATCATCGACGGTTGGGAGGGCATCTGGGATCGAGCCGACCAGGCCGGTACGTCGAGCTGGTTCGCCCGGTTGGTCGAGCTGGTTCGAACGGCGCGCGGCCGGGGCCTCACCGCAGCGATCAGCGCCGATCGGGCCGGAGCCCTCCCCCCCGAGGTTCGTAGCTCCCGCACCGAGGTGCTGGCCCTTGCAGGGGCGGAGGCCGAGCCGGACCTCGGCCTCGACCGGCCTCCAGCCGCCGGCCAGCCGCCGGGTCGGGCCCGGTTGGTGACCGCACAGCCCCACCTGTTGGGCGGCGAGTCCGACCCGACCGAGGGCCCGCTCGTTCAGCTCCGCTGGATGGCGCCGGACATCGACCCCGGCCCGGCCCGGCCCGTCCGGCGGGACCATCCCGATGCCGCCCCGCTGTTGTCGACCTACCCGGCCCGGCTGCGGTCGTGGGACCGTTCGGTGGCGGAGCACGCGCCCCACGAAACCGGCGTGTGCTTCGGAATCGACCTGGAACGCGACGCGCCGGTAGGCACCCCTCCCCATGGCCCGTTCTGGGTGCTGGGGCGCCCGCGCAGCGGACGGTCGACTGCGCTGGAGGCGCTCAGAGCATTTCGGCCGGCTGGGACCGTGGGCCTCAGCGTCCTCATCCGCCCCGGTCGATCGATCGGTCAACCCGGCGCCTGGGATCGGGTCTTGGGCGCCCCACCCGACGCAGAGGGGGGATTCGGCACTGCCGAGCCGGTAGCCATGATGGCGATCGACGATGCACACCGCCTGGACGACGACCACTGGGCGTCGTTGGACCGATGGTTGGCGACGCTGAACGAACAGTGCCACGCCCCACTGGTGGCAGTGGCCGCCGATCCGGCCTCGCTCGACCGCTGGAACCCGGTGGTGACCTCGTTGCTGGGTCACGGTGCAGGCCTGATGCTCGCTCCGGAACCAGACGAGGATGGTCGCTTGTTGGGGGGTGATCTGCCCCGCTACCGACCTTTTGCCATGCGTGCCGGCCGCGGCTACCTCCTCGAACGGGGGCAGGCACCCCGCGCGGTTCAGGTGGGCTGGCCCGACCGTTGAGCGATGCTCGACCCCAGTCGGCGCTCAGCCGGTTGTCCGACCACCGGTTTGCCCGTGTTCAACGCCAGGGCGAAGCAGTGCGTGGACGACGCCAGGGTGAGGACCCGCGTGAAGCTGGCCGGTGCCAGGCCCGGCGACGGGTCGCGCGACCCGTAGACCCACGCAGCTCGTTGTGGTCTGATGGGTCAATCGGGGCGCCGGGACGCCCCGGCCGGGTTCTTGAACCCGGGGCGCTGACCACGGACGGAACCATTGATGGGCAGCGTGAGCGAACGATGCCGGTGGGCGGAGCCGTAAAGGCGCCGCCGGTGAGAGACGCCGGTGGCCACCTTCAAGGACAAAACCGGGGGACGGAACGATGTCAGCTCGAAGTGTCACGGATATCCGGCGGAGCGGAGGACATCACCACACGGCCATGGCCGGGACACCTCCGACCGGCCCCCCAGAATCCGAGGTCGACGTGGAAGCCGGCCCGGGCATCGGCACCGACGTCGGTCCTGCCTCCGGTCCCGGCCCCGACCAGTCCACCGACAGCCAAACACTGGTCGTTGAGTTCTGTGGCGAGGAATGGCTGGTCGGCCCCGACGATCATCTGGACTTCGGACGGGCAGCCGGACTGACCATCGACGAGTCCAACCGTTACCTGCACCGGCGGGCCGGGGGTTTTCGCCACCGGGCAGATCATTGGTGGCTGCGCCACGAGGGCCCACACCCGCCCCTGAGCGTGTTGGAGTCGGTCGGCCGCCCGATGGTTGTGCTGCCACCCGGGGTGGAGACGGCGTTGTCGCCAGGCGAATTTGCGGTGGTGCTGGCGGCCGGACCGACCCGATACGAGCTTCGGGGCCGGTGCCCAGACCCCCATGCCCCTGTTTCCCCGCTCGACGACCCGACACCGGGCGAGACCGAGCTCGACTACACCGTTCCCTGGGGCGTCTTCGAACTCAACGACGATCAGCGAGCGCTTCTGGCGGCCTTGGCGGAGCCCCGGCTGCGCGACCCGCTCGTCGAGCCGGAGCGGCTACCGCCCAACCGGCAGACGGCGATGCGTTTGGGCTGGACACTGTCGAAGTTCAACCGCAAGCTCGACCACCTGTGCGGCCGCCTCTCGCGCCACGGCGTCCGCGGCCTGCAGGGACGGGTCGGCACCACTGCCAACGACCGTCGCCAGAACCTGGTCGAACACGCCCTTGCCCACCAGCTGGTGCAGCCGGCCGACCTGGCGTTGCTCGACGACCTGAAGGGAACCCGGTGATGACCGACCACCTGCTGAGCGCTTCCGTCCTCACCGACTCGGACCGCACGAGGGTGGCGCCCCGGCGTCGGCCCGACGCTCGACCACCGCTTCCGGCGGGCGTGGCCCCGCCGACAACGCGACGCATTCGCCCGGTGCCGCCGGTTGATCCCCACTCCCCCTGGGGTGACGCAGCCAGCTCCGAGCCAGACGACTGGGACCGTCGCGCCGACCGACTGCAATGGTGGATGTCCGACCTCGGGGGCCCGTACCCGGTCAGCGTCGAGACCACCCACGACCGCGAGGAGGCAACCCACCTGCTCGAGCGAGGCCTTCGCCGTTTCGGCATCGACGTGATCGAGGCCAACGCGTCGCTGTTGAAGGGCCTGTCCCCTCCGCCCCCCGAACCAGCGCTGGTGCGCCTGGTTCGATGGCTCACCCGACACCCCGCCCGCTTGGAGGTGGTCGAAGTGCGGCTGGAGCCGACGGGGCACCAGTGCCGGGTGACTGCCCGGGCCAGCGGCGAGCGAGCCGCCGAGGCGCTGCGGGTGGCCCTCTCCGAACTCTCACCCGCTCCCCGACAGCCGGCGACATCGCTGGCGGGGTAGAGCGATTCGTATCGCTCACACCACCGCTGGGTCGGCCCCGCCGGACGACCCCGACGCCCCGGACCAACCCCCGGGATATGGTTCGCCGCGCTTGGTTACCGCAGCGGTAGCGGTGCGAGCCCGCCCGGGTTGGCAACGATGGCGCTGCGACCTGATCGATGAACAACCTGGCGGCACCCACCCCGAGAGCAGCGCTCACGCCGCCGGGCGAACGCCCGAAGATGCACGCGGGCTGGGCCATCCCAGCGTGGAGCTGCGGAAGTCGAACGATGGCGAAGCGCTTCTGTTGGCGGCCAGGGCCCAAGCACGTCTCGATGGCCACCCCGGCGTCGTGGCGGTTCACCAGGCGCGCCCGATCAGCGGCGGTCGATGCGAGGTGCGCCTGGGGTGGGCCGGCACCACGCTGGCCGGTGTGATCGGGCGACGTCGAGGCTCCGACCAATCGCCGTCCGGCGCCGACGGGCGGGAGGCACCGTCCATCGCCGATGGACGAGCGGTCGCCCCGGCCGACCTGGCACCCGGGCAGGCGCCAGACACGCGGCTGCCCGTCGCCGACCTGATCACGATCGGCGCCACCCTGGCCGCCACCCTCGACGACGCTCATCGGCTGCGTCCACCGCTGGTTCACGGGGCGCTCGACGCCACCGCCATCCGGCTCGATCGCTGGGGCCGGGCCCGCCTGGACGGTTTTGGCGCTCGATGCACCGAGCGGACCGTTCCCATCCCGGCTGACGACGTGTACGGCCTGCTCCTCACCTTGGGCGACGCCCTCGGAGTCGTGCCGCCGAACGGCGCACCCGCTGCTGTCGATGTGCGTCATCGCCGGGGGGTTGGCACGAGCTGGACGGCTGAAGCGGAGCCTCACGAGCCGGCCGTCGCGTTGATCTCGGAACTGCTGGCGTCGGTCACCCGGCGCCAACCCGACATCATCGCCGCCGGGGACCTCGGCCGAGCCCTGGAAGCCATGGCCGCCCGAGGCTCGGCGGGCTCAATCCTCTCCGGCGAAGCGCCGAACCCCGCAGAGCCGGCTGCGGTCCGGGCGAGCATCGGAACGCATCGCCAGGTGATGGGTCGCGCGGGGCCGGTTCGCCACGACCATGACGCAACAGCGGTGCTCGGCGGCGTGGCTCGGTCCGTTCCCCCCGGGCCCCTCCCCAATGGGCTGCGGCCGCTCCGCCCACTTGGGCAGGGCGGCCACGGCGAGGTGTGGCTGGCCCACGATCCCCTGTTGGCCCGCAATGTGGTGGTGAAGGAATTTTCCGCCGGCTCTTCGGCGGCCATGCCTTGCCCAACCCCCATGGCACGCGAGCTGACTGCCCTCACTCAGCTCGCCGGCCACCCGGCATCGATCGAATGCTACGGGACCGTCGCCGGGGAGCGACCTGTCCTGGTGTTGTCGTGGTGTTCGGAGGGCGCTCTCGACCCTGAACGCCGCTGGAGCCCAAGCGAGCTCGCCCAGCTGGGGGCGCAGGTCGCCGATGCGCTCGCCGTCCTCCACGGGCGCGGCCTGGTGCACGGCGACATCAAGCCACACAACCTGCTGCGCGACCGCTGGGGACTGGTGCGGTTGGCCGATTTCTCGTTGACCTGCCCCACCGGTGCCCCATCTGCGCCCGAGTGTTCACCCCGACACGCCCCACCCGAGCAGCTCGACGGCGGGCCGCTCAGCCCAGGGGCCGACCTGGCTGCGTTGGCCGCCACCCTGTTTCACCTGGCGGAGGGACGGCCGCCACTCGACCGCGGCGACGGGACCGAAGCCCTGGTAGCCCGGCGGCGGGCCGGGGCACTCGAGGCGCCTCCGGCCTCGCTCGCCGGCCTGCCCGGCCTGTCCGACTGGGTGATGGCGTGGCTGGAGCCCGACCCGGCCCGACGCCCATCGGGGGGCGCCGCGGTGGCAGCCGCCACCCTGCGCGCCCTGTACCGACCCGATCAGATCGCATCAGGTTCGGATCCCCCATCTCCGCGGCGACACCACCAACGTCCCCGAAGTCCCCGCTTTCGGGCGACGATGGTCGCCACCGCTCTCGCAGGGATCGTCGCCCTCGGGGCCCTCGCTCTTGGGGGTCCTGGCCCGGGACCGTCGCGGAGCGACAACCCCCGACCGACGATCGGCGACCGCGCGTCCCCTGCCACCGATTCCAATTCGGCTACAGATACCAACACAGATGCCGATACCGAGGCTCGGGTGACCGGTCTCGCCCGGCGGCTACCCCCCGCCGACCCGCTCGGCGCCGATGCACCCGCCGGGCTGACCCTCGATCGTCGAGCGGACGGCACACTGCTGCTGATCCGCACCGGGGATCCGGACCCGGACCTGTCGTGGGTACTGCGCCGCGACGATTACCCGAGACGTGGCGGGATCATCGAAGACCGTCCCAGCGCCTCGGGGCTGGCCGGCGTCGGCGGAACAATCGACGGCCCAGGGCCGATGCTCCGCCCCGGCACCGAACGATCATCGGTCCTCGCCGATTCAGCCGGGGCATCCTGCGTTCGGGTGGTGACGTCCCGCCAGCCCGCCGAGGTGTCGGAGCCGCTGTGTTGGGACTGAACTGCGAGGTACCGCCGCCTCGCCAACCGATGCTGAACAGCAGCGTGATGAGCGGAACCCGTCGTGTCGGGCGCCCATCATCCCGTACTCACCACGCGTCGGCCGGTGCCGAGGAGCCGGTCGAGCGGGCGAAGGGGCCGGCCACCCCCAGGATCACGATGGCGATGCCCAGAACCGAACCGAGCCCGAGG
This sequence comes from Candidatus Neomicrothrix sp., assembly GCF_035329545.1. Taxonomy (NCBI): domain Bacteria; kingdom Bacillati; phylum Actinomycetota; class Acidimicrobiia; order Acidimicrobiales; family Microthrixaceae; genus Candidatus Neomicrothrix; species Candidatus Neomicrothrix sp. The sequence continues at coordinate 44,803 of NZ_DAOLGP010000016.1, read as the reverse complement.
ACGACCGAGGTGGACACGACCTTCAGCAGTCCGCCGGCGATCAGCGGTCCCGCCGTTTGACCGAACCGGCTGGCCGAGGTCCAGGCGGCCAACGCTGCGGCTCGATGCTCGTCGGGGGTGTTCGACACCGTGACCTCCTGCAGGGTGGGCACGAACATCCCCTCCCCGCCGCCGTAGAGCAGGGCTGCTGTGACGACGAGCACCAGGGTGCCCGCAGCACCGAGCAGCAGGAAGGTCACCACAAAGATGCCGCCACCTCCGATGATCAGCTGACGGACAGCGAACACGGCGCGCAGGCGCCCGAGGTTGAACGCAACCAGCGTCGACGTGACCGCCGGTACCGACAACACCGCTCCCCGCTTGGCGGCGTTCAGCCCGAACTCGCCTTCGAGGTGCAGCGGCAACACGGTGAGGAACAGCCCGTAGATGCCGATGAACACCAAGGTTGCGCCGACGATGCTGGCCAGGTTCACCGGATGGCGCACCGCATCGATCGCCCCGCGCAGCTGGTCGGCGACCGAGTCGATCCGGACGGAGGGGGTGGGTGTGATGACGAACCAACCGACCAGCGCCAAGGGCAGCGCAGCCGAATACAGGGTGAAGGTCACCCGCCAGTCGAAGAGTTGGGTGACGCCGCCCGAGATCAGCGGCAGCACTGCCAGGCCGGTGGTGAGCACCGCCGAATTGCGACCGATCAGCTTGGTGCGCCGGTCACCGCTGGTGACGTCGCCGATCAACACGACCGCCAAATTGAGCAGACCGGCCGAACCCACGCCTTGAAGAAACCGGGCGACGATCAGCAGCGGCAACGTCGGCGCCAGGGCCACCGCCGTGCCGAAGATGCCGAACATGCACAGGCAAGCGACGATCACCGGTCTGCGACCGATGCGATCGGCGGCGATGCCGACGATCGGCGCCACGAAGATGCCCGCTACCGAGCCCGAGGCGACGATGAACCCCGAGGTCGCCTCAGACGCCGAGAACTCCGCCAGCACGTTGGGCAGCGCCGGGGTGACCAGCGCGTTGGATGTGATCCCCACCAACGTCAAGGCAAAGGGAAACCACAGCGGTGTGCGGCGCATCAGGGGCACGGTAACGGCGAGAGTCGCTCTGCGGCCCCTCGCTCGTCGGGCCGATCAGCTGACGATTACTCGTCGGAGTCCGTCGGACGAGGCGCCCGGTACTCGAACCACCGTTTGCCGAAGACGACCCGCTCGCCATCGCGCAGCACGTGCGGGGCTTCGGCATCGAGCCGGGTCAGCTCACCCGGCGTGGCCTCGACGAACGTGCCGTTAGCGGAGCCACAGTCGACGATCGACACCTCGTCCAGCCGGCGGCGCAACTCGACGTGGTTGCGCGACACCGCCTGGGAGTCATCGGTCATCGTCAGGGTGTGCAGACGCGAGGGGTCGTCACGTACCCCGGGGTCGGGCCGACGCCCGATCAGCACGTCGCCGGGCAGCTCGACCGCCACACCATCATCGAAGAGCAACAGCGGGATCGACTGGTCGTCATCAAGACCGTCGGAGTCCCAATCGCGTTCGTTAGTGTCGTCCTTCGGGGTGCCCTCGTCCTCTGAAGCGGAGTCTTCGTCGGAACCGTCGTCGTCGGCCGGCTCACCGGTCACCAGGTCGGCATCGGCGGCTCCCACATCGCTCGAAACCGCCCAGTCGCCGGCCCATGGCTCGTCGCTGAGGGAAACATCCTCCGATGCTGGGGCGACAACGCTGTCGTCAGCGAAGGGATCGTCGCCAAACTCGGGGTCATCGGGACGAGGATCGCCCGAGAGACGTTTGTCGCCTCGTGCATCGGCGTCCTGATCGTCCGATGCCGAGGCGTCGGATGCTGCGCCACCACCTGGTGCCCACGCCGGCGGCGGAGGCCATGCGTCGTCCGGGGGCGGCGGGGCGGAACCGTGGTGGCTTCGGCCCGGCGCTTCGGTGGTCGACGTCGCCGCCGTCCCCCCACCCGAGGAGCCCGACACCATGCCGCCGGGCACGCTGGGGGTGGTCACGATGGGCACGAGACCCGTCGCCTCACCAGCGGGTGACTGATCGTCGATCGGCGGGCCGTCAGGCTCGCCGTTCTCGGTGAAGGTCGAAGCGGACAGGTGCTCGCCGGTGGGTTCGGGGCGCTCGACGCCCTCATCGCCGGCCTGGCCGGCGGATCGGGCGGTGGCAGGGGTGGCGGAGCCGGAGGTGCCCGAAGGCTCCGGCTCCTCGCTGACGAGGCCGACCAAGCCGTCGGCATCGGTCGGCTGGCTGCCGAACTCGGCGTCGAAGGGCAACTGGTGACGGGACTGGCCCGAACCGCCGCTCACGGCGCCCGGTGAGCCCCTCGGGTCGGAGCCCGGACCGCCCTCGGTGGCGTCGCTCTCCTCGGGGGCGGCATCGGAAGCGGCGTCCCCGACCGTGGGACGCTCCGTTGCCGCCACCCGCTGCGAGCCGGCGGATGCGGGCGCAACCGTTCCGGGGGCGGCCACGACACCACCCGAGCCTGCGCCCGACTGGGCCGGTTGCGCCGCGGGCGGCTGGACGTCCCCACCGACCTCGGGTGCGGACACCGGCGGCTGGGACAGTGCGGCGGACCGATGTTGGTCTGAGGCTGACTCCGCACCGACCGGGGAGGCCGCGGGCTCGGGGGAACCGGCGGTGCCACCGGAGGCCTCGCCCGAAGTGGCAGGGCCGGTCGCCGATGAGGTGGCGGCCGCGCCGGCCACCGATCCGGGAGACTCGCCGCCACCTGGGATCAGCAGCACACCATCGGCGGGCACGACGCCGTGTTCCAGGTCGACCCGGTCGGGGGCGAGGCCTGCGCTCACCCCGAGTTCGATGCGGTCGGGCTGCTGAGCCAACACGAGCTGGGCCCACATGCCCGACACGTCGGCCACCACCCGTCGACCGTCGCCGACCAACACCTCGGAGCTGCCGGCCGCCATGCACAGCAGGGACGACCCGGTCTGCAGGACGGCGGCGAAGTCGGCCACCGTGTCGCCGGAGCGGGCCAGTAGCCAGCCGGCCAGGTCGCGGAACGCCAGCGCTGCATCGTCGTGATCGGTGCGCGCCACCCGATCGGCGAAGGCAGCCCCATCGCTCCATCCCGAGCTGACGAGGACCACGCACCCCGGCCACGAGTAGAGCTCGCCCGAACCGTCGGTCGGGATGGTGCGGTAGCCGTTGATCGCCATATGGGGAGCCCCTCGCTGGTTTGGATCTGCCGAACCCACCACGATCGTCGAGGATCACCCCGAGGAGCGGTGGACGCCTCAACTTACCGGGCCGGGCGCCCCCGGTGGGGCACCACGGGGAGTACGGTCATCCTTACGTTGTGCGGTGAGCGCTCAGCCGAGGATGACGACGGCCTGGCGGGTCAGGTTGGTGATCAGCCCGGGGAAGACTCCGGTGAGCACCACGCCGATCAGGCACAGCCCGATCGTGATCATGGCCGTTCGAGGCAGCAGCAGCTGGCTGCGGGTGGCCGGCGCGGGGGCATCCACGGCGTCGTCATCGGACGCCCAGAACATCGCACCAACGATGCGCAGGTAGACGAACGCCGAGATCACTGCGCTGAGCATGGCGGCAACGCCCATCCACCAGAGGTTGGCATCCACCGCTGCGGCGATCACGCCAAACTTGGCGAAGAAGCCGCCGGTGAACGGCACCCCCGCTTGGGCCAGGACGAACACCACCAAGGCCATCGCCAGCCCAGGACGGGTTTGGGACAGGCCTCGAAGGTCGGCGAGCGATGTGTGGCCGTCGCCTTCACGGCTGATGATCGTCACCACGGCGAAGGCACCGATGGTCATCAGGGAGTAGATCGCCAGGTAGAACAACGCCGCCGAAATGCCCTTGTCGGAGGCGGCCGCCAGGCCGACGAGGATGAAGCCGGCATGGTTGATCGACGAGTACGCCAGCATGCGCTTCACGTCGGTCTGGACGATGGCGCCGAGCGCCCCGCCGAAGAGCGACAGCAACGCCAGCGTTTCGATGACCGGTCGCCAATCGCCCCGGTAGGCGGGGAGCGCAACGACGAGCACCCGCAGGAGGCCGACGAACCCGGCGGTCTTGATCGCAGAGGCCATGAAGGCGGTGACCGGGGTCGGGCTGCCCTGGTAGACGTCGGGCGTCCACCAGTGGAACGGAACCGCCGCCACCTTGAAACCCATACCGACGATGAACATTGCGATGCCACCGAGCAACAGGTTGTCGGCGGTCAGGCCTTGACCGTCGAGGTACAAGCGCATGCGGCCCAGGTTGGTCGTGCCGGTGGCCCCGTACATCAGCGCAATGCCATAGAGCAGGAACGCCGACGCTGCGGCTCCAAGGATGAAGTACTTCAGCCCTGCCTCGAGCGACCCGATGCGGCGCCGGTGCATCGCCGCCAGCGTGTAGGCGGCGAGCGACAGGATTTCCAGCCCGATGAACAACACGACGAGGTCGTTGGCAGAAGCCATCACCATGCCGCCGGCTGCGGAGAACAGCATCAGGGCATACGGTTCGACGCCCTCGAGCCCCTCGCGGGCCAGATAGCTGTGGAACAGCAGGGCGACCAGCACGACCGCACCGGCGATCACCCAGTACGAGAAGACGGAGAAACCGTCGACCCCCACCGCTCCGGACACCGCCGAGGTCGGCCCACCGGTCGGGTCCACGATCATCGACCACAACGGGATGCCCGCCGCCATCGAGGCGAGGCCGATCGCCGCCGTGCCAAAGGACGCGACGTGGCGCGGCACTCCGCCGGGCAGCAACGCTGCGAGCAGCAGCAACACCAACGCGCCGCCGAACATGATCAGGACCGGTGACAGGTAGCCCCAGGCCACCTCGGGGGTGACCGCCGGGCTGCCGCCCTGGGCCACGCTGCCCGGAAGTGCTTGAAGCATCGTGGCGATCATCCTTCGCCCTCCCCGGACAGGCCCGTCTCAGCGTCAGCATCTGCGGCGATCGGTGCCGTCGGCCTCTCGGGTGCCCGATAATCGCTATGTCGTTCCAACTGGGTGACCACCCGCTCCACCGAGGGGGTGATGCGTTCGAGCACCGGCTGCGGGTAGACGCCCAAGAAGACGATGATGGCCACGAAGGACGCCATCAGCCAGCGTTGGCCGGTCTTGAGGTCGGTCATCGATTCGTTGTCGCCGGTCGGTTCGCCGTGGAAGACCCGTTGGTAGGCCCACAGCAGGTAGAACGCGGCGAGGATCACGCCGAAGACGGCGACGACCGCCCACCAACGGTGCGTCTGCCAGGCCCCCAACATCGAGAGGTACTCGCCGACGAAACCGTTCAGCCCGGGCAGACCCACCGAGCTGAGCATCACGAGCATGAAGAACCCGGCCAACATGGGCGCCTTGACCTGCAGACCGCTCAGCACGTTCATGTCCCGGGTGTGGCGCCGCTCGTAGATATAGCCGACCAGCAGGAACAACGCCGGGGTGGAGATGCCGTGGTTCAGCATCTGGATGACACCGCCGTTGAGGCCGATGATCGTGAGCGAAAAGATGCCCAACACGATGAAGCCCATGTGGGCGATCGACGAGTAGGCGATCAGGCGTTTGAGGTCGGTTTGCATCCCGGCCACGATGGCGCCGTAGATGATGCCGATCACCGCAACGGTCATCATCACCGGGGTGGCCCAGCGGGCGGCCTCGGGAAACAGTTCCAGGCCGAAGCGGATCAGCCCGTACGCACCGAGCTTCAACAACACGCCCGCGAGGACCACCGAACCGGCGGTCGGCGCTTCGGTGTGGGCGTCGGGTAGCCAGGTGTGCACCGGGAACAGTGGCACCTTGACGGCGAAAGCGAGAGCGAAGCTGGCGAAGATCCAACGGGCGGCGTTGGTCGAGATCGCCTGGCTGGCGGTCAGCTCGACCAGGTCGAAGCTGAGACGGCCGGTCGCACGCTGGTTAAGGAACGCCAGCGACAACAGCCCGACCAGCATGAACGCCGAGCCGAACATCGTGTACAGGAAAAACTTGTTGGCGGCATAGGTGGCGTTACCGTGCCCCCAACGGCCGATCAGGAAGTACATCGGCACCAGCACCAGCTCAAAGCAGGCGAAGAACAACAGCAGGTCGAGCGACAAAAAGGCGCCGATCGAGCCGGCCATCAAGAGCGACATCCAGGCGTAGTACGCCTTGGGGGCGTGGCCCGCTCGGGCGCCGAGGATGCTGATGGGGAACAGCACCGCCGTCATCACGACGAGGAACAGCGAGATGCCGTCCACGCCAAGGTGCCAGGAGATGCCCCAGTCGGAGATCCAGGGGGTCTGCACCTCGAACTGGTAGCCGGCATCCCCACGCTGGAACTGGGTGAGCATGTACACCGACAGCGCAGCGGTGACCAGGGCGCCGAGCAGGGCCACCTGACGTGGCGTGTCCTCGCCGCGGGCTGGCACCAGCATCACGGCCAGCGCGGTGAGGATCGGTGCAAGCACCAGGGCGGGCAGCAACGCCGGCAGCTCCTCGGACGTCGAAGCGAGCAGGGTGGAGGTAGCGAGCATGGCCGACATCAGATGGTCATCCTGGTCACGAAGTACACCAACACGGTGGCGGCGCCGACCGACAGGCCGAGTACGTAGCGGCGCAGTTGGCCGGTCTGCAGGCGGCTCAGGTAGCGACCGTCGCGCATCGACAACCGGCCGAGACCGTTGACCGCTCCGTCGATGATCTGACGGTCGAACTCGGCCAGCCCGTCAAAGAACCGACGGCCGGGCCCGGCAACGAAGGCGGACAGGCCCTCGTCGTAGTGCCAAGCCGAGCGAAAGAAGTTGGGCTCGATGCGGCGAGGGTCGGCCTTGCGCAGCAGGTAGACGCCGTAGCCGGCGGCAATACCCAACAGCGCGGTGATGACGGCGATGACCGCCAAGGTGATCAGCGTCGAAGCTCCGGGCGCCTCGTGGGGATGGGCCAGAACCGGCTCAATCCATTGCTCGAGAAAGCGGGTGCTCGTTGAGAAGGGCGTGCTGAGCAGACCGCCGATCAGGGCCAAACCGGCGAGCGCCACCAGCGGGATCCACATCAGGGGCGGCGATTCGTGCGGGTCCTGGCCCGCTTCGAGGCCGATGCCTTCCTCCCGGGGCTCCTCGATCGGCACCAGTGCCCAGTCGGTCCCACGAGCGTCCGGGCCGCCCCCGGCGGCGACGAGCACCGCTGCGGCCTCGACCTCGACATCGCCCTCACCGGCCGCCACCGCGGCGGCAGCGTCGGCGGCGGCGTCTTCGGCAGCGACCTCCTCCGGCCGGAAGCGCTCGTCCCCGAAGAACACGAGGATCACCTGACGGGTCATGTAGAACGCGGTGAGCAGGGCGGTGAGCAGGCCGAGGGCCCACAGCACCTTGCCGGACGGACCGAACTCCCAGGCGCCGGCGAGGATGTCGTCCTTGCTCCAGAAACCAGAGAATGGCGGCACGCCGGCGATGGCCAGCCAGCCGATGATGAACGTTGCGGACGTGATCGGCAGGTACTTGCGCAGCCCACCCATGCGGCGCATGTCCTGGTCGCCGTGAAGCGAGTGGATCACCGACCCGGCACCGAGGAACAACAGGCCCTTGAAGAAGGCGTGGGTGACGACGTGGAAGATGGCGGCTCCGTAGGCGCCGGTGCCGACGGCGAGGAACGTGTAGCCCAGCTGCGAGATCGTCGAGTAGGCGAGCACCTTCTTGATGTCGTTCTGGGCCAGCGCCACCGTCGCCGCCCAGAAGGCGGTCAGCACGCCCACCCAGGCGATCACGTCGTTGGCCCAGGCGGCCTCGAACAGGATCGGGTTGAGGCGGACCAGCAGGTAGACGCCCGAGGTGACCATGGTGGCGGCGTGGATCAGCGCCGAGACCGGCGTCGGACCTGCCATCGCGTCTGGCAGCCAGACCAACAGCGGCAGCTGGGCCGACTTGCCCACGGCGCCCATGAAGAACAGCAGCGCGATGGCGATGGCGGTCGCTCCGGTGATACCGGCCGCTGCCGCCGAGATGTCGAGGTAGTTGAGTGAGCCGATCGTGGTGAACACCAAAAAGGTGCCGAGCATGAACCCGACGTCGCCCACCCGGTTGGTGATAAAGGCCTTCTTGCCAGCGGCGGCGTTGACCTCGCTGCGGTACCAGAAGGCGATGAGGAAGTACGAGCACGCCCCCACCCCCTCCCAGCCGAGGAAGGTGACCAACAGGTTGGAACCGGTCACCAGCATCAGCATCGAAAAGGCAAACAGGTTGAGGTAGAGGAAGTACTTGGAGAACTTGGGATCCCCGTGCATGTAGCCGATCGAATACAAGTGGATCAACGCGCCCACGCCGGTGACGAACAGGCACATCGTGATCGACAAGGGGTCGGCGAGGAAGCCAATGTCGACGCTGAAGGCCCCGGCGGGGATCCAGCGAAACAGGGTGACGGTCACCTCGCGTTCCTCTTCGCCCAGGCTGAGCAGCCCGGCGAACACCACGACCGACGAGACGAACGCCCCGCCCATCATGGCGGTGGCCAGCCAGCCGGCGCGCTCGCCCATCTTGGGGCCTGCGATCAACAACAACACGACACCCAGCAGGGGGAAGGCGGGGATGAGCCAGATCAGCTCGGCGAGGTTCATCAGCTCAGCCCCGCAGTACCGAAATGTCGTCGGCGGTGGCGCCGGGACGGCGACGCATCAACGCCACGATCAGGCCAAGCCCGACCGTGACCTCGGCTGCTGCCACCACCATCACGAAGAACACAGTCATTTGGCCCACCCGGTCGTTGAGGGTCTGGGAGAACGACACCAGGGTGATGTTGACGGCGTTGAGCATCAGCTCCACACACATCACCATGATCAGCACGCTCTTTCGAACCATCAGGCCGACCAGCCCGATGGCAAACAGGCCGGCGCCCAACAGCAGATACGCGTCCTGACCGATGGTGAGGTCGGCGGCGAGCGGCGTCACTGCGGATCCTCGCTGTCGCGGACCAGATCTCCGGGCGATCCGGCGGCCTCGACCGGGCGGGGGCTGGGTGCCTGACCCGCTGCGCCGAGGTCGTCGTCGGGATCGTCGAGGAAATCCTCGGGGACGTCCGATTCGAAGATGTCGGTGACCTCCGGGTAGTCGTCGGCGTCGATTGGCGCTTCGCTGGAGCGACGGGACAGCAGCACGGCCGCCACGACGGCGATGCCGAGCAGCGCCGAGGTGATCTCGAAGGCCCATACGTAGTCGGTGAACACCAGGCGGGCCAAGCCCTCGACATCGCGCTCGCCTTGCAGCGAGCGGGTGACCGCCGCATTGGCGCCGGCGCCCTGGTCCCCGGCGAACAGGGCCAGCACCGACAGTACGGCGATGGCGCCGCCGACCACGGCGGCGGCGACCTGCTGACCTTTGAGACGGTCGGCATCGAGGCGTTCCAGGCGATCGACGCCCAACAACATGATCACGAACAGGAACAGCACCACGATGGCGCCGGCGTAGACGATGATCTGCACGGCAGCCAGGAAGTAGGCCTCCTGGGCGATGAACAGTACGGCCACTCCGAACAGGGTGGCGATCAGCGACAGCACATTGTGCACCGGGCTACGAAACCCGACGACACCGAGTGCGCCGCCCAGCACGATGGCCGCCGAAATCGCAAAGACGACGAACTCGACCATCAGTGGGCCCTGCCTTCGTTGTGAAGGGCGTCGGGCTTGGGGTCCTCGGGGTGTTCGGCGGCGTCGACCTGGTTGGTCGCCGGCTGATGATCCTCGATGGTCGACTGGCCGACCTCGGGGGCCCGCACGCCGAAGCCAAGCTCACCCGACCAGGCCACCACGCCTTCGAAGCTGGCGTCGCCCTGCGGCGAGGTGGCCCGCATCCACGCGGACGTGTGCTCGTCTTCGTCGCCGGACCACAGCTCCCACGGTTGCCGCTGAGCACGACCCTTGTCGTCGGTGAGCAGCTCGGCCTTGGTGTAGATCGCATCGCCGCGCTGGCTGAAGGAGAAGGCGAACTGTTTGGTTTCGGTGATCGCCTCGGTCGGACACGCCTCGACACACAGGTCGCAGTGGATACAGCGCAGGTAGTTGATTTCGTAGACGTAACCGAAGCGCTCGCCCGGAGAGGTCGGGTCGTCGGGATCGTTGTCGGCGCCCCGCACGTAGATGCAGTTGGCGGGGCACACGCCGGCGCACAACTCGCAACCGATGCACTTCTCCATGCCGTCCTCGTACCGGTTGAGCACGTGTCGACCGTGCAACCGGTTGGGACGGGCGGTCTTTTCCTTCGGAAAGTCCACCGTGACGACGCGTCCGGTGTCGGAGCGCTTGAACAGCTTCTTGAACGTCACGGCAAAGCCGTCGAGATAGCCCATCAGCGCCTCCCGGCCAGGTTCGATGATGATCCCGCGTTCGTCGACGGCCCGGCGTCCTTCGGTGGCAGCTCCACATCGGCCATCAACTCCAGATGACCATCGCTCCTGCGGGTCGCCGCCGCCCGCGAGGCGGCAACGATCGACGCCCACCCGGCGAGCAGGACGAGGATGACCCCACCGATGACCGCCCCCATGTTCCAACCCTGGTCGGCGCCCACCTTGATCGCGGTCAACACCAGGAACCAGCCCAACGCCAGCGGGATCATCACCTTCCAGCCGATCTCCATCAGCTGGTCGTAGCGATAGCGGGGCAGCGTGGCCCGGAACCACACGAAGACGCAGAGAAACACGGCCAGCTTGGCAAAGAACCAGAGGAACGGAATCAGCCAGGTGCCGAGGAAACCGGTGAGGCCGAACGTCGGGCCGGCCGGTCCGCCAAAGAACAGCGTGACGATGACCGCCGACATCGTGACCGTGTTCATGAACTCGGCCAGATAGAACATGGCGAAACGCATCGAGGAGTATTCGGTATTAAACCCGCCGACCAACTCCTGCTCCGCCTCGACAAAGTCGAACGGGGGCCGGTTGAGCTCGGCGGTGGCGGCGATGAAGAACACGATGAACGGAACCAGGCCGGTCATCCACAGGTTCCAGCTCCAGGTGGCCTGGCCAGCGACGATGCCGTTGGTCGACAGAACCCCGGCGGCCAGCAGGATCGACGCGATCGACAGGCCCAACGCGGCCTCGTAGGACACCATCTGGGCCGAGGCTCGCACCGAACCCAACAGGGGATACTTCGAGCCGGAGGACCAACCGGCCAGCATCACGCCGTAGACGGCGATGCCCGAGAACGCCAGCATCAACAGGATGCCGAATTGGGGGTCGGCCACCTGGACGAAGGTCTTGTAGCCAAACACCGACACCACGCCGTCGCTGCCGTCGTTGAAGTTGCCTGCCAGCGGGATGATGGCAAACGTGCCGAAAGCGGGGACCACCGCCAGGAACGGGGCCAGCCGAAACACCACCTTGTCGGCGCGGTCGGGCAGCAGGTCCTCTTTGAAGGCCAGCTTCAGTCCGTCGGCCACGGTCTGGAGCAGCCCGAAGGGCCCGGCCTTGTTGGGGCCGATGCGGTTCTGCATGTCGCCGATGAACTTACGTTCGAACCAGACCATGAGGATCACCGCCACCAGCAGCGCAGTGAACGCGAGGACCGCCTTCAGCACGACGATGCCCACGACCGCCCAGCCGATGTTGCCCGACAACATTGGATCCATTACTGAGCTCCCCCCGCATGTCCAGAACCACCCGGATCGTCGAGCGTCTCGACCCGCACCTCGGTGAGGGGTTGGTCCGGATCGCACAGTGCAAGCGCTCCGGGCTGGGCGCCGGCGTTGAGCTCCAGGTTGCCCCGGACGACGGCGTGGTCGCTTCGGGCGGGCACGGTCACCGAGCCCGATGGTGACCGGACGGTCAACTCGGCGCCCTCGGCGATGCCCAACTGACCGAAGTCGGCCGGGTTCATGCGCAGCTCGGACGAGGTGGCCAGCGGAGCACTCGAGGGCATGGCCCCCAGCATGGTCCCGCGGTCGTAGAGGCGGCGGGTGAGCACGAGGCGGAACGAGTAGCTCGAGATGGCCGGCACCTGGGTGACCTCGGGCGCTACAAATGCGAGCCGCTCGGGGAGGCCGGCTTCGGCCCAATCAGTGTCGTCGATCACCGGCACCAGCACGCCGTCCTGACGACCCGGGTCGCCCAGCAGGTCCAGTTCGGCGCCGGCGAAGGTCGGCACCACCCGCTCGATCTCGGCCTGAATGCCCTCGATCGAGGTGAGGCCCAGGTCGGTGCCCAGGCGGGCGGACAGCTCGGCGGCGATCACCCAGTCGGCCCGGGTTGAGCCCGGCGAGTTGACCCGCTGTCCCAGAGCGCTGACCCGACCCTCGAGGTTGGTGGTTGTCCCGCCGACCTCGGCATGGGCGGCCACCGGCAACACGATGTCGCCCGCCAGGGAGGAGGCGCTGTGGTGGGTTGCCAAGCTGATCACGGTGGCCCGTTCGAGTGCCGCAGCGGTGTCGACGTCGGCGACCAGGTCGGCGAGCGGATCGGCGCCGAGCAGGATCAACGTCCGGATCCGGCCGTCGGCGGCGGCCTCGATGATGCCGGCGGCGTCCAACCCGGTCGTCTCGGGCACGCGGTGCCAACGCTCGGCCATCCAGTCACGACCGCCGTCCAGGGTCATACGGCCGGGCAGCAGCCCGGGGGCCATACCCAGTTCGAGGGCGCCGCGCACGTTGCTGCGCCGCAGGGCGGTCAGGAACGTAGCGTCACTGCGGGCGCTGGCGATGGCGGCGACGGCGTCGGCCACCGGGCCGATCCCCTCGGCCAGCGAGCGGCGCCCGATCACGACCCGCAGCGGGCCGTCGCTGTCGAGCAGCCGCGCGGCGGCTGCGAGCAGGTCGGGGTCGACCGAGCCGGCGGGTTCGTGACCGACGTTGAGCAAGGCGGCGACCGACCGGCCCAACTCGCCCATTGGGATGGGCAGGTTGACCGTGGCCAGGTCGTCGAGGCTGCCGCTGGTCGGCGATGCATTGATCAGCTTCACCCGGTCGCTGTTGACCGCATGACGCAGGCGCAGGAACAGCACCGGCAGTTCCTCGCGCGGGTCGGGTCCGAGGTAGAGCACGGTGCCGCCCGGCTCGCAGACCTCATCGATCGTCGCTGCCGGCAGGCCGAGCGTCAGGTCGGCGGGCAGGCCGTCGCCCAGCTGGGCGTCGACGTGGTCGGTGCCCCAGACACCCTTGGCCAGCTTGGTCCAGGCGTAGGCGGCCTCGTTGGTCAGACGCGCACCGCCGAGGACCCCGATCGACCCCGGGCCGTCGGTATCGATCGCAGTTCGGATCGCGATCGCAGCGGCCGAGTAGGCCTCCGACCAGCGTGCCGTCTCCAGACGACCATTGCGGCGGATCTCGGGTGTTTCGATCCGGTCGTGCTTGAGGGCCTCGAACCCGAAACGACCGCGATCGCACAGCCAACCCCAGTTGACCGGGTCGCTGTCGACACCCTGAAAGCGCAGCACCTCGTCCCGGCTCGACTGCACGGTGATCCGACAGCCCACCGAGCAGGACGTGCACGTGCTCTCGACCTCGGCCAAGTCCCACGGTCGTGCCTTGAACCGGTACGGCTTGGCGGTCAGCGCTCCGACCGGGCAGATCTGGACGGTGTTACCCGAGAAGTACGAGGCGAAGGGCTCGTCGGGGAACGTCGAGATCTGCATCGTGTTGCCGCGGCTGACGAACGTGATCAGCGGGTCGCCGGCCACCTCATCGGCAAACCGGGTGCAACGGTCGCACTGGATGCAGCGCTCCCGATCGAGGTAGACGGTCTCCGACAGCGAGATCGGCTTCTCGAAGTGGCGCTTCTCCTCGACGAAGCGGCTCTCGCCCGGCCCGTAGGCCATCGACTGGTCTTGAAGTGGGCACTCACCGCCCTTGTCGCACACCGGGCAATCGAGCGGGTGGTTGATCAGCAGGTACTCGATCACCCCGTCCTGGGCCTTCAACGCGTTGGGGCTCTCGGTGTGGACGACCATGCCGTCGGACACCCACTGCATACAGCTGGGGGCCAACGCAGTGCCGCGCGGGCCTTCGACCTCGACCAGGCACATCCGGCACATGCCGACCGGCTCCATGCGCGGGTGATAGCAGAACCGCGGGATGTACACGCCGTGGCGCTCGACCGCATCGATCAGTAGATCGCCCTTCTGCACGGTCATCGTGCGCCCGTCGACCGTGATCTCGACCGGATCGGTGATCTCGATCGGCTTGGGGTTCTCCGGGGCAAACCTGGTGAGCGTCGGCCGTTGACGGCCGAGCTCGACCCGCACCTCGGCCGCGCCGGCGGTGTCGGCATCGACCCCGTCGACCGTGGCCACGTCATCGGCAGCGGTGTCCTCAGACATGCGCACCTCCAGCGGCAGAAGCCCCGTCGACCCGATCGGCCGGTGGTGGGTCGGCGGTCACGGTCAGGCGGGGACGGTTGTTCTCGGCCGCCGCGATGTAGGCCTCGAACTCCGGCCGGAAGCGGCGGAGCGCCGAGGTGATCGGGGCCACCGCAGAGGGACCCAAGGGGCAGATCGTCGTCTGCCTGGGCGGGAACGGCACCGCTTCGAGGCCCTCGGCCTCCCAGGCGGCGTTGGGGTAGGGCCCGGGGGAGATGTTGTCGCCGACCGACGCCAGCAGGCCCAGGTCCTCCGGACGGCCGTAGCCGTCGATGATGCGGCGAAGGATGCGCTCGAGCCAGGTGGTGCCCTCACGGCACGGGGTGCACTTACCGCAGCTCTCCCGGGCGAAGAAGCGCACCAGCCGCAGGCAGGCGGCGACCGCATCGGTGGTCTCGTCCATGGCGACGACTGCGCCGGAGCCGAGCATCGAGCCGGCGCCGCCCACCACCTTGCCCTCGAGTGGCATGTCGAGCTGTTCGGGGTAGAACCACGGCGCAGAGCCGCCGCCGGGGATGAACATCTTCAGCTCGTGGCCTGCGCGGATGCCCTGGCCGAAATCCTCACCGAAGAACAGGTCGCGGAAGGTGGTCGTGCCCTGGGCCACCTCGTAGATGCCCGGTCGGTTGACATGTCCCGACAGGGCGATCAGCCGGGTGCCCGGGCTGGTTTCGGTGCCGACGGCTCGGTACGCCTCGGTCCCGTGGGTGATCAGCCACGGCAGGTTCGATAGTGTCTCGACGTTGTTGACGATCGTCGGCGCCATGTAGAGGCCTTTGGCGGCCGGGAAATACGGCGGCTTCAAGCGCGGCATGCCGCGCTCGCCCTCGAGCGACTCGATCAGGGCGGTTTCCTCGCCGACGATGTAGGCGCCGGCACCCCAGGCCATGACGATGTCGACCGAAAAGTCCGAGCCGGCGATGTTGCGGCCGACCAGCCCGGCCGCGTAGGCCTCGTTGAGGGCGGCGGCGATGCGCTCCTGGGCATGGGCCATCTCGCCACGCACGTACAGGAACACCTGTGCCGCCCCAACCGCGTAGGCGGCGATCAGCGAACCTTCGATCAGCTGGTGCGGATCGCGCTCCATGAGCAGACGGTCCTTATAGGTGCCCGGCTCGGACTCGTCACCGTTGACGACGATGTAGCGAGGCCACACGTCCCCGGGCATCAAGCCCCACTTTGCACCCGCAGGGAAGCCGGCGCCACCGCGGCCGAGCAGGGTGGCATCGCGCACTGCGGTCGCCACGGCAGAGGGCGCCATCGTGAGCACCCGCTCGAGTGCCTGGTAACCCCGGTAGCTGCCGGTGCTTCGATACCCATCGAGGGTGTGGCCGGCGGGCTCGGCGAAGCGTGAGGACACCACCATCGGAACATCGGCGCCCGCACCGAAGGTGGTGATGTGATCGCGGTAGCTCATCGGTGCTCACCCTCGTCGGATGCGGGCGCCAGCTCCGTCTCGCGTCGGGCAAACCACCTGGGGGGCGCCACCTGCGTTTCGGGCGGCGCAATGATCGCCTGGCGATCGGCCGGGATGTGCTGACGGACCAAGGCCAGGGTGCCGTGCGGAGGCACGACCTCATCGATCGCCCCGGACGCGATGTCGTCGAGCAGCTCATCGAAGTCGTCGGCGCTCAGGTGGCCGAAGTAGCGGTGGTTGACCTGGCACATCGGCGCATCGGTGCATGCCGCCAGACACTCGGTGTCCTCCAGCGTGACGCGACCGTCGGGTGTGGTCGAACCGGAACGGATACCCAGTCGTTCCTCGGCCCGGGCCAGTAGATCGGCGCCACCCATCACCATGCAGCTGATGTTGGTGCAGATGCCGAGCACGTAGCGCCCCGTCTCGTGCATCTTGAACATCTCGTAGAAGGTGGCGGTGCCCTGAACCTGGGCCGGCGTGACGCCAACCAGTTCGGCCACATGGCGCATGCCTTCGTCGGTGAGGTGACCGTGCTCCTCCTGCACCAGGTGACACAAGGGGATCACCGCCGACTTGGGGCGCGGGTAGCGGGAGACGATCTCCCTGGCCAACGCTTCATTCTCAGGGCTTAAACGGCTCACGATCCCACCTGCCTAGGCCCGCTCGCGGGTGAGGAAGGAATGTGCCGCCACGGGTCGGGGTGCATTGCAGCGAAGGCTACCGACACCATCGCGACCCACCAAACCCGCTGCGGCACAGCGTGGTGCGGAGAGCTAACGGGTGCGGCCATCGGTCAGGTCGACGGCGTAGGGCATCCAACCGGCAGCATCGGTGTCCGGGCAGGAAAGCCCGTCGACGGTCAGCAGCGCAAAGTCACCACCGAAACGCCCGCCAACCGACAGCTGCCACCAGGTGCGCGACACCGGCGCCGGGGCGCCGCCCACCTCTGCCCCATCAAAGATCTCCTGGCTGTGCTGGGCATAGGCCGTTGTGGCCTCGAGGTCGCCTTGGGGGGCGCAGGTGTTGTACGTGCCGTACTCGCCCACGAAGATCGGCAACGCCCCGGCCGCGGCCCAACCCTGCATTTGGGCCAGGTAGTCGCGCCGCTCGGTCAGTCGCTGATCGAAGGGCACCTGCTCGGGGTCGTAGGCCGGGCGGCCCGGCCGGGCCTGGTAGGAGTGGTCCTGCACGTCGGCCGAGGCCCACCCCTCATTCGAGTACCCAGCACCGGCTTCGGAGCCGCCGGTGACAGCGATGGTGTAGTCGTGATGCGACCACACGACGTTGGGCTGCGAGATCGGGGTCAGGTCGACGCCAAAAAGGCTGGTGTCACCCTTGTTGGGACTGAGGATCAGGATCTTGGTGGGGTTGGCGCGTCGCAGCGATGCCTCCCCCTCGGCTGCCAGCCACTTGGCGTAGACCGAGTCGATCAGGTTCTGGCTGCGCGAGATCGCCGAGCCACCGGACGATTCGGCCTCGCTCACCGGCTCGATCGCAACCACGTTGCGACCCCGAGCGGTCGAGGCGTTGTAGCGCTCGAGAATCGTGCGGAGGAACTCGGTTGTCTCGGGCAACACGAGCACCTCGTCCATCAGCTCACCCAACTCCCTGGGCCGAGCCTTGCAATCGGCGTCCTGGGGCTGACCGGTGACCCGTTGCCAGGCCCAGGCCGGCACATCCCACTTCGCTCCGGACAGGCGCTCATCGGCGTCGCACGGCCCATCGGGCGCCCGCACGTGGATCACGTCCAGGATCACGTGGATGTCCGCAGCGGCGGCGTCGTCGATCATCCGGTCGAGCGCATCCAGCCCGTCGGGGTCGATCTTGATCGCGCCGTCGGCATCCTCGTATTGAAATCGAGGCCAGTCCAGCGCAACCCGCACGACCGAGAAGGCCGGGGCCCCCTCGGCGGCCATGGCGCTCAACTCGGTGTCGAGCAGCTCGGACGTCCACTCGCCGCCTCGCCGATACGGACCCTGCTTGAGGTTCACCCCGCTGAGCGCCACCGGTGTCTCCGCAGTGGGCGCGGCGCCGGGCGCCAGGGCCAGGGGACTCACCTCGTCGCCGTGGGCGCCGGTCTGAACAAACGCATGGGGCGACCGAGCGCAGAACAGCTCCTCGCTGCTCGGGCAGAGCTCGACCGGTTTCAAGGTGGTCGATGGGGCAGTCGCCACTGGCGACCCCGACGGCGTCGTCCCAGCGGTGCGTGCGGCCGACCCCTTCGAGGACTCCGACGAGCAGGCGACCACCACGACCGCCACCGCCAGGAGGGCCAGCGCAGCGCGCGTCTGCCGCAGCACACTCATCGATGTGCTCCTTTGGCGCGCACCGGCGCGGCCGCGCCGCCTGTGATCATCCGCTCCGCAGCCTGCCGCCGCATACTCGTCTCCGCCCGTTCGCGTCCGCCCGCCAACGGGCCCGGCCGAGAGTCTGCCCCACGGAGCGCTCCAACACCGAGCATCGACATCGCCGGGCTGACCAGCTCGGGTAGGTTTGAGCGACACGATCCAGGCTCGCTGCGGTCAACACGGCGAGAGCCGCAAGCTGAGGAGACCGACTTGGCATCGGGGCACAGCTGGTTCCACCACCTGGTTGGCTTCAGGGAGACCACTGGCGATGAGGTGCGTGCGCAGCTCGTCGTCGACGGAGATGTGTTCACTTCGCTGGCAAACGGGCGGACGTTGACGTATGGCAGCCTGGCGACGCCGTCCTTGGCCGAGCTGCGGGCATCGACGACCGGGCGGCCAGGGCCGCTCTCGGTGAGCGAGATTGTCGCGTGGCCGAGCTGCACGCCGACCCGCAGAACGAGGGCGCGCTCTTCCAGGTGGCCTCGCAGTTCAACCTGCTCGAGATGGTCAACCAGCACATCACCCCCGAGCGTGGGGTGACCGGCTACGCCGCGGATCGGACACAGGGGCCGGCGTGCGCCGTCGCCTGTGGCGCCGGCACGATCTACCGCAACTGGCTGGTGCCGATCGGGAACTCGATCGGACAGAGCGAAACGACCCAGGTCGACTGCCTGACGGACCTGGGCAAAACGCTTGGCAACGACGACGGTCGGCTCTGGACGATGACGAACGGGTACGCCCTGGCGACGCCTGGCGGGCTGGCGGATATTGCCGATCGGGTGGCCGAGATGGCACCCCAGGATCGGGACGTGCTGATGGGCGGCCTCCGCATCGGCATTCAGGCCGGTACGGAGGTGACATTGCCCGGCGCCGGACATCTCGTGACCCAGGCGTACTGCTCGGCGCTTCCGGTCGGCTACTCGAACTTGCCCCTCGAGGACTGGGAGCCATTCGCTCGGCTCGTACTCGATGCGGCCTACGAAGCGACGTTGCTGGCGGGGGTCGCCAACGCCGAACGCACCGGCAACAAGCGCCTGTACCTGACGCTGCTCGGGGGCGGAGCGTTCGGCAATGTGGAGAGCTGGATTCTTGAGGCCATGGAGCGGGCGTTCGATCGCTGCTGCGATGCCGATCTCGATGTGGCCGTCGTGAGCTACAGCCAGTCGCGCCGCTTGAAGATGGCGTACAGGGTCAACGAGCAGATCAGCATCAGCGCAGCCGACAGTGCGGCACCCCAGTAGCTGGCAAAGCCGGGAAACCGCACGTTCATGCCGTAGTAGCCGCTGACCAGCGTGGGTACGGCGATGATCGCCGCCCAACTGGTCACCTTTTTCATGATCAGGTTCTGGCGGTAGTCCCGTAGGCTGAGGTTGGTCTCCACGATCGTCGCGACCAGTTCCCGGAGGGCGTCGGTGCTCTCGATAACCCTCAGCATGTGGTCGTAGACGTCCTGGTAGTAGGGGTACAGGTCGCTGGCAACCACGCCGCGATCCGATCGCATCAGCCCGGTGATCACCTCGCGCATCGGCACGGTGAGCCGACGAAAGCGCAACAGCGCCTGGCGCATCTCGAACCAGTTGCGCTGGCGCGCGGGATCGACCGGCTGGTCGCGGAAGATGCCGTCGCTGATCTCCTCGTAGAAGTCGTCGAAGGTCGCAACGACATCGAAGTAGGTCTCGACCACTGCGTCGAGCAGCCCGTAGAGCAGAAAGCTGACACCATGGCTGACGAGGTCGCCCGAGTGATCCCAGCGGGCCAGCAACGGCTCCAGCGGGAAGTCGTCGTTGTGGCGAACGGTCACCAGCCACCGGTCGCCGATGAACGCGTCGATCCGGGTGTTGTGCAGTTCGCTGCCGTTCCCAGTCGTCGAGAGAGCGTGACACGACAGGAACAGATGCGAGTCGTAGTGGTCCAGCTTCGGACGCTGATGGGACTCCAGGGCATCCTCGACGGCCAGGTCGTGCAGTCCCAACTCGGCGGCAATGGCGTCGAGTTGGGCGGTCGCCGGCCGGCAGAGATCGATCCACACCACGGTGTCGGCCTGCTCCAGGTAGTCGGACACCCGATCGAGGCCAAAGTGGCGATCGATGACGTTGCCGAAACGATAGGCCCGGCTGGCGACCGCCGGTGCCCCGCCGAACAACACCTCCGATGGTCGGGGTTCCGACGACGGCTGCGGCCCGATCATCGCCCGAGGGTATCTGGCGCCGCTCATGGTTGGCGTCATCGTCGACGGCGACCGGCCGCCGTCGGCGAGACTGTGACGATGCCCGACCCCTTCGCCTCAGCCCCGGTGCGCTCGCTTTCGCCCACCCGAGCCTTCGGCGCGGTGGACTGGGCGATGTTCGTCTCGATGGCGGGTATCTGGGGTTCGTCCTTTCTGTTCATTGCGATCGGACTCGAATCGATCAGCCCCGGCTTGGTGACCTTGTTGCGGGTGGGCCTGGGGGCACTCACGCTGGCCGTCTTGCCCGGACCACCCATGGCGGTCGACCCCGCCGACCGCATCAAGGTGGTGGCACTTTCGGTGCTGTGGGTGGCCATTCCGTTCACGCTCTTTCCGATCGCCGAACAGCACATCAACTCGGCGGTCACCGGATTGCTCAACGGCGCCATGCCCATCTTCACCGCACTGTTCGGCGTGCTGTTCTTTTCCACCCGCACCAGCGGGGCCCAATTGGCCGGGGTCGGGGTCGGCTTCATCGGGGTGATCGCCATCAGCGCCCCCTCCGCCGGTGAGGGTGGCACTCAGGCGTGGGGGGTGGCCCTCGTCGTCGTCGCCACCATGTGTTATGGCATTGCCATCAACCTTGCCGCCCCCTTGCAGGCCAAGTACGGCTCCCGTCCGCTGATGGGCCGCATGCTGGCGTTGGCAACGCTGTGGACGCTGCCCTACGGCCTGTGGGGACTGCCGTCGTCAGAGTTTGCAATTCGCCCTGCGCTGGCGGTTGCGGTGCTCGGCATCGTGGGCACCGGGCTGGCTTTTCTGATCATGGGCAGCCTGGTCGGCCGAGTGGGCGCAACCAGAGCCTCCTTCATCACCTACCTGATCCCCGTGGTTGCCCTGGTGCTCGGGGTGGTCTTTCAGGGCGACCAGGTCGAGGCGCTGGCCGTGATCGGTGTCGTCTTGGTGATCGGCGGCGCTCTGATGGCCAGCCGCTCCGAGACCCCCGGGACCACGCCGCCTGCGACCCCCACCTCGACGACCGTCGATGCAGCCGGCACCGAGGAAACGTCCTAGCGGTCGACCTCGCCCATGATCGGGTCGACCGACGAGATGATCGCCACCGTGTCGGCGATCATCGAGTCGCCCATCAGGTGGGGTAGCGACTGCAGGTTGTGGAACGACGGGCCCCGGATGTGCATGCGATAGGGCGTGCCCGAGCCGTCGGACACCATGTAGCAGCCCAGCTCGCCACGGGGACTCTCGATCGCCGTGTACACCTCACCCTCGGGCACTTTGAAGCCCTCGGTGTAGATCTTGAAGTGGTGGATCAGCGCCTCCATCGACTCGTCGATGCGGGCCCGAGGCGGCGGCGTGACCTTCTTGTTCTGAACCTTGTAGTTGCCCTTGGGCATCTGATCGATGCACTGGCGAAGGATCTTGATCGACTCGCGGATCTCGTTGACGCGAATGGCGTAGCGATCGAAGCAGTCGCCGTAGCTGCCAACGATCACGTCGAAGTCGAGGTGCTCGTAGGCCAGGTAGGGCTGCTCGCGGCGCAGGTCCCACGCATAGCCGGTTGACCGCAGGATCGGGCCGGTTGCGCCGAGGGTGATCGCCTCCTCGGCCGTGATGACGCCGACGCCCTGAAGCCGTTCCCGCCAGATCGGCTGACCGGTCATCAGCTTGTCGAACTCCTCCAAGCGACCGGGAATGAGATCGAGCACCGATTCCAGCTCGGCCTGCCAGCCATCGGGCAGGTCGGCTGCCACGCCGCCGGGCCGAATGAAGTTGTGGTTCATGCGCAGGCCGGTGACGAACTCCAGGAACCGCAGCGTCTCCTCACGCTCGCGCCAGCCGTACAACATCATGCCGACGGCACCCAGGTCCATGCCGTTGGTGGCCAGGTAGAGCATGTGGGAGCTGATGCGGTTGACCTCGCACAGCAGCGTGCGGATCCACGTGGCCCGCTCGGGCACCTCGACGCCCAACAGTTCCTCGGTGGCCAGCGAGAACACGGTCTCGTTGAACAGCGGGGCCGCGTAGTCCATGCGGGTGACGTTGGTGGGACCCTGGAGGTAGGTGAGCTGCTCACCGGTCTTCTCCATGCCGGTGTGCAGGTAGCCGATCACCGGGCGTGAGCGACGGATCGTTTCGCCCTCCAGCTCGAGCACCACCCGCAACACGCCGTGCGTCGAGGGGTGCTGGGGGCCGAGGTTCATGATCATGTTCTGATCCTCGGTGAGCCCCGAGTGCTCCTCGGCCTCGGATTCGGTCAGTCGCAGGACGTACTTGTCGTCGAGCAGTTCGGCGCGTGCGGCGTCGAGGGCGTCGAGCGCGGCCGACGGATCCAGTTCCTCGGGGGAACCGGCCAAGGAACTTGGGGCGTGTGATGACCCGCCGATGGACGACGCTGGATCGGTCGGCGCGTCCGAGATCGGTGCGGTTGGAGACGGCGCGTTTGGTGACACGACTGCTCAGGCCTCCTTGAACTGCACGGGGATGTCGCCCACTTCGAAGTCCTTGCGGAGCGGGTGCCCCTCCCACGAGTCGGGCATGAGGATGCGATCGACGCCCAGGTGGCCTTCGGGATGAATGCCGAAGAAGTCCCACACTTCGCGCTCCGGGAAGTCGACGGACGGCCAGATCGACATCAGGCTGGGAATGGTCGGATCATCCTCGGGCACCTGCACGCGCAGACGCAGCCGGCGGTGATGGCGGTGGTCGATCAGGCAGACGACCACCTCGAAACGCTCGCCTGTCACACCCCCGGGCAGGGGGCGATCCGGGTTCAACAGGTAGTCGACGCCGCACAGGTCGACACACATCCAGTACCCGTCGGCGCGCAGCAGTTCGGACACGTCGAGCAACCGCTCGCGGGGTACGAACATCACCCGCTGGTTGCCTTCCCCCGTCGTGGGAAACTCGGCGAACCGATCGAGCGTTGCCTCATCGGTGACGGCGGTATCGCTCATGAGCGGGGTGCCACGGTGACCGACTGACCCAGGTTGGGGCCATCGATGTGGATGTTGGCGCCGCCGTTGTAGCGTTCCCGCCGGCCAAGGATCTCGCCCGCACGGATCGACGCATGCAGCGTTTCGATGCCGTGCATCAGCGTCTCCGGGCCCGGGGGGCAGCCGGGCACGTACACGTCGACCGGGACCACCTGATCCACGCCCTGCACCAGGGCGTAGTTGTTGAACATGCCGCCGGTCGAGGCACACACGCCCATCGAGATCACCCATTTGGGGTTCATCATCTGGTCATAGATCTGGCGGAGCACCGGCGCCATCTTCTGGGAGACCCGACCGGCGACGATCATGATGTCGGCCTGACGGGGCGAGGCCCGAAACACCTCCATGCCGTACCTGGCCATGTCGTAGTGGCTGCCGCCGGTGGCCATCATCTCCAGTGCACAGCAGGCCAGACCAAACGTGGCGGGCCATGACGACCGGGTGCGGGTCCACTGCACCAGATCCTCCAACTTACCGGTGAGGAAGTTGTGCTCTAGGCCGGCGATGCCGTCGTTTCGGAAGGTCAGGTCGTTGCTCATCAGGCCGCCTCGGTCTCGGGGCGCGGGGTGGGGATGTCGACGACCGCGCCGCGACCCTCGGTGCCCACCCGACGCACGGTCGTCGTGGTCGTGCGGTGGGCGCCGATGCGGATATCGGATTTGCGAAGCCGCTTGATCGGCCCCCAGTCCAGCGCACCGTTGGAGACGAGGAACAGGAAGGGGATGAACAGCGTGGCCGAGAACAGCACGATGTCACCCAACCCGAAGCCACCCAACTCCCGGAAGATCTGGGTGAACGGGTACAGAAAGATGATCTCGATGTCGAACACGATGAAGATCATGGCCACCAGGTAGAACTTCACCGGGAAGCGCGAGGAAACGTCGACCTGATCGACGATCCCACACTCGTACGGTGCGTTCTTGCGGGGGTTGGGCTGAGGCGGGTTGAGCAGCCTGCCCAGCAAGGAGGAGATACCGGCGAACAGCGCGCCAAGGATCACCAGGGCCAGCACCGGCAGGAACTGGCCCATCGTCAGTCCTTCTCCTGCTCGTGAGCCTCGACCATGGCCATCTCGAGCTTGTCGCGATGGTGCAGCAAATAGGCAAAGGACACGAACAGCACCAAGCTGACGAGGGTGAACAAGGCAGGTACAAACCGTTTGTTGCCCAGGTTGCGCAGCTGGATCACCGACAGGGCATCCACATCGGTTCGGGGTTGGGTGGTCGCCGGCGGCTTGGAAGGATCGGGCTCGAAGTTCTTCGCCTGCCGCACGGTCACCACCGAGAGCAGGTCGGGGTTCTTCGGCTCGAAGATCGAGGTGATGCGCGTCCAAGCGCGGCTGAGCGCCGAAGTGTCATCGTCGGGCAGCTGCGGTTCGTCGGCCGTCTTGCCGCCGTAGAAGAAGACGTCCTCGACGAAGTAGTCCGCGGTTCCGGTAAATCCGGTCAGGCTGACCGACCGATCCGACGCCAGCACAGCGTCGGCAGCAGCCGTGGTTTCGCCCCGGCGGGTGTCCTGCTCGGACAGGATGCGCCAACCACCCAGTTCTTCGTTGAGGTCCTCACGGATCTGGGAGTCGAGTGACGCCACCTTCGACAGCGTCAAGCGATGTTCCTGAGGGTCGGTCTCTACCAGCGAAGCGAATGCCGGGTCTTCCATGGCGGTGGCTTTGATGTCCGGGTACCGGTTCAACAGTTCCACCGGGTCGGGCAGATCCTCAGGTCGGGGAAGCGAATTGACCTGCTCGGTGACCGTATCGGAATCCCGCGACATGTTGACTTCGATGGCCTGCCACGACGGATCTCGGCCCTTGAGGCCGATGCCGTACATCCACCACACGGAACTCATCAGGAAAATCCATCCGAACAACCCAGCAAGGGTGATCAGGATGCCCAGCTTCACGCCGGTGTTGGTCGAGATGATCATGAAAATCGAACCGGGTAGCACGGCGACGGCGACGGCCACCACGAGAATGCCCCGGATCGTCGGGTCAAACGTGATCGCTGCGATCAACGAGAACATGGATCAGCCCTCTTCGGTGGGATTGGTCGGGACCGAACCGGCGGGTGCGGCAGCGGTTGGCGCGGCGTCGGCCTGCCCTTGGGCATCTCCACCAGCGGGCACCGCCGGATTGACGGTGGGGTCGGGAGCGGCGTCAGCCGGGGCAGCCTCAGACGATGCCTGGGGAGCGTTGTCAGGGTTGGCGCTGGGAATGCGATCCAAGTTGCGTTCGTAGGTGACGACCGACCACACCTGAGATGGGTCGTACATGCCGAGCGTTCCCAGCTGGGGCACGCCCTCCGCATCGGCGTTGGGGTTGAGGCCAAAGCCGGGCATCTTGCCCGAGCCGACCGAGCGGCTGAAGTACTTCACGCCGTCCTCGGAACCGGACATGATGAACTCGAAGTGCTCGTTGGGTGTCGACCGGGTCTCGATGCCCTGCAGACGAGGCCCCATGGCGCCGTACTGCAGGTCGTCGAAGGTCTCGCCGCCCTGGCCGTATGCAGCGCCGGGTACGTGACACCGTGCGCAGTTGTAGGCGCCGGAGGCAGCGTCGAGGTTGAAGAGGATCTCTCCGAGCTGCAGCTCGTCCGCCTCATCGAGCCGCGACATCGCAAACTTCCTCTCGTCCGGCGCGAGGCCTTGGTCTTCCGCCTCGGCACCCGCCTCCTTCGCCTGAACGGGATCGACGGGCAGCGGCAGGTCGGCCACGGTCTTCTGAGTTCCGGAGAACTCGCTGAAGGCCGCAGCCTTGTCCTCGTTCACCTGGCGGACGTCCATCATCCGCTGGGCCAGACCCTTATCGATCTGGGAGACAGCGTCGTCGATCTCCTTCGTCATTTCCTCTGGCTTCAGCTGCACCGACCACAGGTAGTCGATCACCTGGTCGATCTGCTGCTCGGTGAGGGGGCCGCCGCCGGGCAATCCCCAGGCAGCCATTGGCGTACCGGGCCGGCCGTAGTTGAGGATGTAGCGGACCTCGTCGACCGAGAAGCGCCACAGCACGGTGTTGAGCGCCGGGGCGTTCCACTGCACCTGGTCGACAAACTCGCCCTGTTCGTCGGTGATGACGAACGTCGCCACGCCGCCGACGCCTTCGGCCGCGTGGCAGTTGACGCACTGGGCGCCCTGCTCGTAAATCTCCAAGCCCGCCTCGACGAACTTCTCGTCGAAGGACTTCACAGCACCGGCCTGACGGCCGGGTTCGGCCAGCCAGTACAGCGGCAGGGCGACGGCGATCAGCAGCAACAACCCCACCGCTGCCATCAGCGAACGGTCGAGCTTGGTGGTCTCCAGCTCGTCGTCGTCCAAGTACGGCTTGCGGTTGGCGGCCAGTTCAAGCTCCGAACCGATCTCCTGGCGGCCCTTGCGGGCCTGGATCACCAGGTAGGCCACGCCGCCGAGCGCGACGACGACGAGCACGAGAAGGCCGATCGATCGTTGCGTGGTCTGCTGGGCTAGCAGCATCGTCATGTGTGCGACTTTCGTGCTCGAGGTCGGGGATCAGCGAATACAGACTGGAGCCGGGCGGCCCTCAGCGCAAAATCACTCTTCGGCGGAGCCGATGCAGTGCGGGCCCTCGGCCTCTTGGCCGGTGGTGTTGGTACCGATCGGGGGGCCTTCGACGATGGCTCCGGTGTTGACAACGAAGTTGCCGCCGGAGATCTCCATGGCGAAGCGGTCCATGCCACGAGGGGCAGGGCCGGCCTTTTTTTCACCGACCTGGTTGTACTGACTGCCGTGACAGGGGCACTCGAACCACTGTGAGGTGCCGCAGTCGGGAACGCGGCAACCGAGGTGGGGACACTTCTGGTAGAGGGCGAGCAGGCCCGCTTCCATGCCGACCAACTCGGGTGGGCTGTACACGCTGCGGGCCTTCTGCAGGGCGGCGCTGGGAAAGCGGACCAACCAGGCACGGGCTTCCGGCTTGTAGAGAAAGCCGCCACCCCCATCGATCGCCGACTCGAGGTCGGCAACCTTGCCCATGTTGATCTTGGAGCCGAACCCGCTAGAGCCGGTCGGCCACAGGAAGGCCACCATCGAGGCCGCTCCGAACGTGGCGGCGCTAAACGCTGTCAGCGTGACCGCCGACCGGTTGAGGAACTGCCGACGGGTGACGCCAATCGTCTCGGGGTCGGGCGGGGTGAAGGTGGCCACCTCCGCCTTGGAGGCGGGAACGACCTCCTTGGACACACGCTCGATCTCGGCGCTCTGCTCGACCATGCGGCCGGCCGGCACACTCTGACCCTGCTTGGCCTTG
This sequence comes from Candidatus Neomicrothrix sp., assembly GCF_035329545.1. Taxonomy (NCBI): domain Bacteria; kingdom Bacillati; phylum Actinomycetota; class Acidimicrobiia; order Acidimicrobiales; family Microthrixaceae; genus Candidatus Neomicrothrix; species Candidatus Neomicrothrix sp. The sequence goes on along the minus strand of NZ_DAOLGP010000016.1, from coordinate 17,308 downwards.
CGCTGACGGCGGTCGTTGCGCAGCGTCTCGCCCTTCAGGTCGCCGACGGCCCGCTCGCTGTTGCGGCGCAAAGCGGTGGCCAGGACCATGACGGCGGCCAGAACGACCAGAACGATAACTGCAATGAGGATCACGCCCATGGCGTCGCTCGCTTCCTCTCCGTCCACCCGGGACGGATGAATCGGGGTTGTGTGACGTGGCGGTGAGTGTTGTGGCGTTGGTCCATGTCAGCCTGGCTCAGAACTCGAAGAAGATGCCGTCACGCCACGGCAGCGTGAAGTTGAAGCCGGGTCCCCGGAAGAACGAACCGATGATGGTCAGGACGCCCCAGAACATCAGGTGCACGGTCATCAACGCGATGGCGAACTTCCGGAACTCCGGCTTGTTCGAAGGGTTCTTGTCGATGTACGGCGCCAGGATCAACAGGAAGATGCCCATGCCGGGAATGGTCACGCCGGCGACCATCGGGTGGAACATCGTCAGCAGTTCCTGAAGGCCCAAGAAGTACCAGGGAGCCTTCGAGGGGTTGGGCGTCTGGTTGAAGTTGGCCAGATCCTGCAGCGGAGCGTTGACCACCCAGGAGAAGATCAACAGGAACGCCGTCACCAAGAGGGCTGCTACGAACTCGATGAGCAGGAGGTGTGGCCAAGTGTGGACCTTGTCCATCGGCTTGGCCTTGACGTCCTGGATCGAGCCGGACTTCACCACGGTGAGCAGGCGCTGGGTGTGTCCACCCGGGCCGGCGGCCGTCGGAGGCCCTGGGGGCGGAGCGGTCGCTACCGCCGTGCCACCACCGGTGGGCGCCACGCCGGCTGCGTCGCCGCCGCCGGCCTGCTTGGCCTTGGCGGCCTTGGAGCGCTCCAACAAGTGCGCCGGGATACGGCTGTCACCTGCCGGGGCAGCATCGCCGCCGCCCGCATCAGCGGGCGCCTCGGTCTTGGCCTTGTCGCGGGCGGCTTGAGCCCGCTTGAGGAGATGTTCGGGAACTTCGGTCATGGGTGTTCCTCTCCTAGAGCGGTCCGGAGATGCCGCCGTCCTTACGGACTCTCCAGAAGTGGATAGCCATAAAGATCACGGTCACGAACGGGAAGAATAGGACGTGGAGTACGTACCATCGAAGCAGTGTATTGGAGCCGATCTCGCCTCCGCCCAGCAGCACGAAACGCACCTGCTGACCGAACACCGGCGTGTAGCCCATCATGTTGGTACCCACCGTCACCGCCCACAGGGCCAGCTGGTCCCACGGCAGGAGGTAGCCGGTGAAGCTGAGCAGCAGGGTGAGGGTCAGCAAGATGACGCCGATCACCCAGTTGAACTCGCGAGGCGCCTTGTAGGCGCCGTGGTAGAAGACCCGGGCCATGTGGAGGAACACCGAGAGCACCATGAGGTGGGCACCCCACCTATGCATGTTTCTGACCAACAACCCGAACGTGACCGAGGTCTGCAGCTGGTAGATGTCACCCCAGGCCTGGGCGGCGGTCGGCCGGTAGAAGAACATCAAGAAGATGCCGGTCACCGTCAACAGGATGAACAGGAAGAAGCTCAGGCCACCCAGGCACAGCGTGTAGCTGACCTTGACCGCGTGGCGCTTCACCTTGACCGGGTGTAGGTGGTACAGCACCGAGTTCATCACCACATAGCTGCGGTTTCTCGGGCTGTCCGAGTATCCCTTCCGGAAAATGGATCCCGGACGGAAGATGGAGTTCCACGCTTGGGAACCCTGGGTATCGGCCCACAGCTTCGTCATCCGCTCTTGGAGCTTTTGAGTGCCGCCGGAGGACATGGTCTTGGCCACGAACTACTCCCTGATCTCAGTCGTCGTTACTGCTCAGCCCAACCGCATCCCATAGCCGTAGCCATGGGTTGGGGTGCGCTGATGTTGGTCGCCGCCGGCGGCGGGAGCCCCGATCTTGCCGAGGATGATGACGCCCGTCGGGCATCGGTCGACGCACAGTGCGCACCGGGTGCACACGTCGTCATCGATGAGAAACATCACCTGGTCGGACGGATCCTGACCGGGTTGCTCGGTGTCGATGGCCTCCTCGATCGCGTCCGGGGTGACCATGTGGATGCACTTCCACGGGCAGATGTCCACGCAGCCTTCGCACATGATGCATTCGGACTGGTCAATGTGGATGAACTGCTTGGGCTTGACCGCCCGGCCCAGGTAGTCGGCGTCGACCTCCTGGAGCACGTAGTCGTCGACGAACTCGGGAAGCGGTGGGTTGGCATCGGTGACAGCCATCGACTCACCCCTTTTTCACGAGCGGGCGGCCATAGGTGGAGACCGGCACCGGCTTCGTCGTGCGCTGCGAACGGTTTTGCCACCAGGCCCAGATCCAGATGTTGAACCCCAGTCCGACGATGTAGATCATCGTGGCGATGACGTCACGGGCGACAACGGCCGGGATGTTGATCGGGAACCAGTTGAGCCAGGTGCCGTCCGGACCGAGCCACACCAGGTCGCTCCGCCAGCCGAGTTCGGCGTCGGCAAAGGTGAGCCACTGGTGGGGCACCACCGCATAGGCCCAGAAAAACACGCCGAAGACGTAGGTGGCACCCACCATCGCCTCGCCCCAGGTGAGGGGCGTGCCCTCGGGTCGACGCTTGGCGTAGGGGAACACCGGGAGGATCATCAGAACCAGGATCACGATTGTGGTGATGAAGGCAACCACTGATTCTCCTCGCTAGCTGGGATTGGACGAAGTCGGTCCCAAACGGACCGGGTGGGATCGGACTGAACTCTACCCATCGGGTCCGCAGTTCGTGAATCGGCTCACAAGTGCGTCGACGGCGGGTTGGAGTCCGTGACGGTTTACCACTGCGGCGCCGCGAGGCACCAGATGGCGACCGATTCGCCGAGCTGTGTTGTTGGGGCTTCAGGGTCGGTCCTAACATAGCGAGCGTGACCGAGATCCCCGAACACCTGCTGGCCCGCAGCCGTGAACGCCGCGCTGCGCTGGGCCTTGGCGGCGACGATGCCGGCGGCAGCGCCGCCGCACCGGCGCCGGCCACTTCGGCCGCTCCCGCGACGAGCGCGGCGGCCACCCCGGCCCGGGCGCCCGCCGCCGCTCCCCCGGCTCCGCCGAAGCCACCCAAGCCCGACCTTCCCTGGGTGGCGGCCGCCAAGCGGCGTCGCAAAGTCCCCGCCTTCGCCCAGGCGATGCTGGTCGGTCTGCCCCTCTGGGCGCTGATTTTCGCCTTCACCAACGATGTACCTACCTCCGACGAGCTCACGCCCTTGGCCTCGGGCGCAGAGGTGTACGGCACCAACTGCGCGGCATGTCACGGCGCCGGCGGCGGCGGCGGCAGCGGTCCCGCACTGGCCGAGGGTGCCCTGCTGGTCACCTTCCCCGATCCGGCCGAACAGGTGCGTTGGCTCTACCTGGGCTCGGACGGCTGGAAGACCGAGGTCGGTCCCACCTATGGCGGGGTCAACAAGGCGGTGGGCGGCGGCATGCCCGCCTGGGCCAGCCTGTCCGGCGAGGAACTGCTCGACGTCACCCTGCACGAGCGGACCACCCTGTCGGGCGAAGAGTTCAACCTCGAGGACTGGCAGGCCGTGCTCGATGACCCGATCTTGGCCGACAAGCAGGCTGAGCTCCAGGAGACGCTCGACAAGTGGGAAGCCGAGCCACCGGTCGAGTAATCGTTCCCTCCTCACGACGGCCACGCTCGTCGAAAGCGGTCGTGCGCATTACCGCACGGCTTTAAGCAGCAGGCTCCGGCCGCTATGACCACGCCCGGCTTCGACCGCGAGGCAGGCTGAGGGGTCCCCCATGCCTGGAGAACTCCGATGACCGCCACGCTCACCCCAGCCGACGTCGCCCCCAACGCGCCCGTTCCGGTGTCCCCGATCGCCGGTGCGACCGCTCAACCCAATGGCGTCCCACCCGAAGGTGGACGTCGACACCAGGTGCTCGTCATTGGGGGCGGACCAGCCGGCGCCGCCACCGGCTACTGGCTGGCCAAGGCCGGCATCGACGTCGCCATCGTCGAAAAGGGTGTTTTCCCTCGCGACAAGACATGTGGTGATGGGCTGACCCCCCGCGCTGTCACCCAGCTTCAGGACATGGGCCTGAGCGATGAGCTGGAGCGGTTCCACAAGTACTCGGGCCTTCGCACCATCGCCCACGGCCGCACGATGGAGCTGGCGTGGCCCGACCACCCGATCCACCCCAACTACGGCTACGTCGTGAAGCGCTGCGACCTGGACACCTTCGTTGCCGACAACGCCGTCGCCGCCGGAGCGGTGATGCACCAGGGCACCGAGGCGGTCGGCCCGGTCTTCGAGGGCGGCCAGTTGATGGGCGCCACCGTCAAGCACAAGGCGTCCGGCGAGACCTATGAGTTGCGCAGCGACTTCGTCGTCGTCGCCGACGGGGCCAAAGGCCGCTTCGGCCGGGCGCTCGGCACCGCCAGAAACCGCGCGATGCCCCAGGGCATGGCGATCCGTGGCTATTACGAGAGCCCGCTGCACGCCGACCCGTGGATCGAATCCGCCCTCGACGTTCGCGACCGTCAGGGCAACGCGGTGCCCGGCTACGGCTGGGTCTTCCCGCTGGGCGACGGCACGATCAACGTCGGCATCGGACTGTTGTCCACCTTCTCGGGTTTTAAATCGGTCAACACCAGCCACCTGATGACCGAGTGGGCCCACACCCTGCCCGACTACTGGGGCATCGACCCCACCGCCCCGATCGAGGCGCCCACCGGCGGGCGCCTGCCGATGGGCGGCTCGGTCAACCCCAAGGTCGGCCCCAACTGGCTGGTGGCCGGCGACGCCGGCGGCTCGATCAACCCGTTCAACGGCGAGGGTATCGATTACGCCTACGAGACCGGCCGCATCGGCGCCCGGCTGCTACGCGAGAGCATCGAGGGCGGCTCAGCCATCCCCCTTCAGCGCTACCCGCAGCTGCTCGATGACGAGTACGGGTTGTATTTCAAGGTCGGCCGTCTGTTCGCCCAGATCATCGGTCGACCGGCACTCATGCATCAGCTCACCCGGGTGGGCATGCGCAGCCGCACGTTGATGGAGTGGGTCCTGGCGATCATGGCCAACCTGCTGCGCCCCGACGAGCTGGGTGCGGCCGAGCTGGCCTACAAGTCGGCTGCCACGATCGCACGGGTCATCCCCGAACGGGTGTAGCGCTGCCCGTGCCGAACCGAACACACCGCCCACCACCCACCGTTTGCGGCGCGGTCTGGACCCAAGGCCGCCAGACGACCAGGATCCGGTGATGGGCAGCAGCACAATGGGTCCTCGGTTGATCGGACGCGTCTCCCTGGCCGTCGGGTCACGGCGATGACGCAGCCACCACCGTCCCCCGCGTTGGGGTCAATGTCGAGACCGAAGCCGACCGCCCCCGCCGCCGTGTACTCGAGCGGCGGAACCCCGGCCGAAGAGGAACTGCTCGGGTACCAGCGCTCGCCCGTCGACCTGCTCCGGGTGTGCATCTTTGCCGTCATCGCTGCAGCGCTGATCGTGGTGATGCTCCTCGTCCAGGATTCGGTCGTGCGACTCGAAGGCGATGCCGTCCGGTTTCTCGACCGGCTGCCCGGCACGATCGAGCGGATCATCCACGGGTCGCTCGAATGGCTGGGCTTCGTCGTCATCGGGGCCATCGTGCTCGTCCCCCTCGTCACGAAGCGTTTCCGGTTGTTCGGCTACGTGTTCGTCGCCGACGTCTTCGCGATCGGTGCGATGGCCCTCGTCCTGCACTTCGTCGACCGCAGTACCCCCAAGGCGATCGTCGCCCAGCTGACCGCACGCGACGGCATCACGGTGGCGACGACCTCGGGAGCGCTGGGCATCGCCGTCTGGACCGCATCGTTCATCGTGCTCGGCCCCTTTGTCGTGTCGCGTTGGCGTCGGGCCGGCAAGATTGGGATCACCGTCCTGGTCGTCATCCGCTTGGTCGTCTCCTACAACCTGCCCGGCACCCTGATCATGGCCCTCCCGATTGGAGCCACGATCGGGGCTGCTGTGCTGTACGCCTTCGGGCGGCCCGATCGCCGCCCGAGCGCCGCGAGGATCACGAAGGCGCTGGTCAACGACGGCTTGGCCGTGCGGCAGCTCAGCATCCTCGCTACCGACACCCCCGGATCGACCCGGTGCGAAGCGGTGCTCGAGGATGGCTCGCAGCTGCACGTCCGAGTGTCCGGGGAGGAACGCCGGGCCGCCGACCTGCTCAATCGGCTGTACCGGTTTATCCGCTACAAGCACGCCGGGGACGACCGCCCGTTCGCCTCGCTGGAGCAGAGCATCGAACACGAAGCGCTGATGACGTATGCAGCGAGGGACGCCGGGGTTCGAACGCCCAAGGTGCGTGGGATCGCTCCCACCGGTCTCGAGTCGGTGCTGATCGCCTATGACCACCTCGACGGGCGGCCCTTTGGAGACCTCAAGGTTCTGCCCTCCGACGACCGCTCGGTCGACGACGACGGCGGTGGCCCGGTCGAGACCGGCTCCAAGGATCCGACCGCCCTCGACGATGCTCAGGTGCGCGATGCGTTTGCCCAGCTGGTCTCGCTGCGCCGGCGCCAGATTGCCCACCGACGGATCGGACCAGACTCGCTGATCCTCGGGGCGGACGGCTTGGTCTCGCTCGTCGACTTCGCCTTCGGCGAGCTGGCGGCTGACGACGCTGCGCTCGACGCCGACGTCGCCCAGGCGCTCGTGGCCGTTGCGCTACTCGCAGGACCAGAGCGAAGCGTACGTCCCGCCGTCGAAGTGCTCGGGGCCGACGCGGTCGTTCGGGCCCTGCCTCGCCTGCAGACACAGGCGCTCGACCAGCCGACACGCAAGGCGCTCCGCCCCCACAAGCATCTGCTCGACGATCTGCAACGGGCGGCGCGTCAGGAGACCGACGTCGAGGACGTACAGCTCGCTCAGCTGGAACGGGTCGACAAGAAGACCGTGCTGATGCTGGTCGTTCTCGCCGCCGCCACCTACGCCATGCTCCCGCAGATTGCCAACGTGCCCAAGATGGTCCAACGGCTCGGCGAGGCCAACTGGTGGTGGATGCCCGTGATCGCCGCCTTCACCGCCGTCACCTACGTCGGCGGGGCCGCCGGACTGGCGGGCGCCGTGCCTTTACGTCTGCGACCCGGTCCGCTGGTCGTTTCACAGCTGGCTGCGTCCTTTACGGGCACCCTGGCGCCGGCAGGGGTGGGCGGTATGGCGCTCAGCGCCCGCTTCCTCCAGAAGCAGGGCGTCGACAAGGCTGTGGCTGTGTCGGCGGTGGGCCTCACCACCGTGGCCGGCTTCCTCGTCCACATGTCGATGCTCGCCATCTTCGTTATCTGGGCAGGCCGTCGCGCATTCCGCGGCGTCTCGCTCCCCAAGCCGGAATCGCTGCTCATCGGGCTTGCTGTCGTCGCCGTGTTGGCCGGCCTCGCACTGCTGGTGCCGGCCACACGTCGGCTCTTGCGCGAGCGCGTCTGGCCGACCATCAAGCGATCCGCCGATGGCGTCTCCGACGTCGTGCGCCGTCCGGCCAAGATGCTGGAGCTGTTCGGCGGATCCGCGCTGGTGACGTTCGGCAACATGTTCGCCCTGTACTTCGCCGTCGTGGCCCTCGGCGGCGGCCTGCCGCTGGCCTCGATCGGAGCGGTCTACCTGATCGGTGCCAGCGTGGCATCGGTGGCGCCGACCCCGGGGGGCATGGGCGCCATCGAGGCCGCATTGGTCAGCGGGCTGGTCGCTGCCGGCCTGACCAACGCCGCAGCGGTGCCAGCGGTCATCCTGTTTCGCCTAATCACCTTTTGGCTGCCCAACCTTCCCGGCTGGATCGGGTTTCGCTGGCTCCAGCGCCACGAGTACATCTGACGTCGCAGCGAAACCCGACCACACGGGTCGCTACATCGCCCAGCCACACGGGTCGCTACATCGCCCAGCCACACGGGTCGCTACATCGCCCAGCCACACGGGTCGCTACATCGCTCCTCGCGACGACAACACCACTGGCAGGGTCTTGGCCAGGATGCCAACGTCGACCAGGATCGACCAGTTATCGACGTAATACAGGTCGAGACGCTGGTAGTCGGCAAAGGACGTGTTGCTGCGACCGTTGACCTGCCACATCCCCGTGATGCCGGGCTTGACCCGCAGTCGGTTGTACAGCTCGGGGTCCCACTCGGCCATCTCCGAGGCCAGGGCCGGGCGGGGGCCCACCAGGCTCATCTCCCCCCGCATGACGTTCCAGAGCTGAGGCAACTCATCAAACGAGGCCCGACGCAACCAGCGACCGACCCGCGTGATGCGCGGGTCGCCGCTCATCTTGAACATTGGACCGTCGGCCTCGTTCAGCTTGTCGAGTTCGGCCAGTCGGGCTTCGGCATCGATGACCATCGTCCGCAGCTTCAGCACCTCGAATGGCCGGGCATGCTGCCCCACCCGTGTCTGGCGAAACAGCACCGGCCCAGGCGACGTCAGCTTGATCGCCACAGCAGCACACAGCAGAAACGGCGATGCGAGAACAAGCCCCAAGCCGGCGAGCAGCAGGTCGAAGCTTCGCTTCGCTGCGGTCCGCCAGCCGTAACGCGCCACCGGCTCGACGTAGGCGACGGGAAATCGACCGAGCGGCCGCACGGTGAGTCGATGGGAGGCGATGTCGCGCAGCGGCCAGGTGATCTCGACGTGCAACCGCGCCTCGGACAACTCCCGAACCAAGCGGTTGGAGCGTTCCAGGCTCATCGCCGTGGTGGCGATGATCACGCCCTGAGCCTCTTTGGCATCGGCCAACTCCACCAGATCCTCGCTCTGGTGATACACCGGGATGCCATCGATCGTCTCGGGGGCATCGGGGTCGTCGTCAACGAAGGCGACCACCTCGTAGCCGAGGTGTTTCTCGATGACGAACATGGCCGCCAGCGCCTGGGCCTCAGCGCTCGTGCCGACCAGGAGCACGCGCTTGGTCGATGCCCCCCGGTAACGACGACGGGCAAAGATCCGCCGGGCCGCGTAGCGCTCGGCCCCCAGCGCCAGGTTGCCGACCACCAGCAGCCCGGCGAAATAGCCGCGCGAGATCGCCAGGTCGAACAGCGAGGCGATCACGACCAGCGCCACGATGCCGATGAAGATGGCGTGGGCGCCGCGTCGAACCTCGTCGATCAGTCTGGCGACAAACCGGGTGGTGTAGAGCTTGTGCTGCACGAACACCGTGGGCCACACGGGGACCGACAGCACCAACAACGCCAGGTGCCGGCGCCAGTCCCCGGGCCCCCACCCACCCAACCGAGCTACGACGAGCATCACGACCAGCGAGCTGGCCAACATCACGACCGTATCGACGGTCGCCAACACCACCTTGGCGGCAAGCCCCGGGTGGCCGAGGGAGGGCGACCGAAAGTCGAAGTCGACCAGCTGTCCCGCAAAGTGGGATTGCCGCATCCCAACCGCTTCTGTCGCCATGTGCGCCGCTCCCGCCAAGGTGCTCTCGCAAGCGCCCTTCAACCGGTGTACTTCCACCGAGGACGCGACCTTGAGTGTATCCAATCCGGGTCCACTATAGCGGGGTGGAATCAGGGTGATTCAAGAGCTATGTCGGGTTCACCCACCCTCCCGGATGAGATTCAGACGACAATTCCCGGGTTTACGGAAGTGCGTCCAGGACATCGTCGGGGGACACGGGACCCTGCCATGAGTCGACGACCTTGCCGTCGGCGTCCAACAGGATGCCGGCCGGTTGGGCCCGAATCCCGAGCATCTGCCACGAGTCGAAACCATCTTCCCAGAGCAACCGGGTGGCGGACATGTCGAATTCGGAACCGAATGTTTCTGCGTCGGCGAAGGTGTCCTGGGTGCCCAGGCCCACCACGGTCAGGTCATCTGAATGCTCTCGAGCCAACTGCTCGATGTCGGGAGCCTCTGCCCGACAGACGGGTCAAAAGGGGGCCCAGAACCACAGCAGGGTTGGCCGGTCTGTGGCGGCCACATCGGCGAGGGCCACCTGAGAACCGTCGGCGACGACCCTGAGGTTGATGGCGTCTGCCGCCTCTGCATCGAGCGGAGCCTCGCCGCCGGAGCGCGACGCGCTTGGTGCAGCATCGCCATCCGCAACGGCGCTCGGCTCGTCACCGCCGCAGCCCACGGCCAGGAGTGCGCCGGTCAGGACCACCCCACCGACGACGGAACGGATTGAAAGCGCACGTCCTGGCCGCAATGCACCGGACCGCTGGGTCACAGGATCGGGGACGGGGGTCACACCCTTCACGGTATCCCTCGTCGGATCGGCCTCAACATCACCTGCGCCGCTTCGGCTCACCGAGCGGGTCCTCCTGACACGTGGGGCACCAAAAGGTGACTCGCTGGCCCGCGCCCATCCGTCGCGTGGCGATCGGCGTGGCACAGCGTCGACACGACGCGCCGGCTCGCTCGTACACGGCCAGACCACCGGGGACCGTGCGACGCTGCCCGCCGACCAGGTTGGCACGCAGTTGACGCGCAGCGGTCGTAACCAGCCGACGACGCGCCGCACGGTCGAGCGAACCGACGGGGGTGGCGGGGTGGAGCTTCAGGGCCCAACACACTTCGTTGCGATAGACGTTGCCGACCCCGCAGCAACAGCGCTGGTCGAGCAACACATCACCCACGTCGGCGTCCGGTTCGGCGAGCCGCTCGATCGCCTCGACCGCAGCGTCGAGGTCGGCGTCGACCAGGCACAGGTCAGGCCCCAGGTGGGCGAGCGGTGAACGGGAAGTACCGAGGTCGGCGACCGGCCAGGTCCGCACCATCGGGGCCGAAAAACACAGGGCCTGCCAATCCCTGACGTCGACTCGGCAACGGAGGAGGTGCTGCGGTTTCGGCCACCGTCCACCCGTCTCGACCAGCCTCCAGGTGCCGGCCATCTGCAGATGGGTGTCGATGATCAACCCACCGGAACAGCCGATCAGCAGGTGTTTGCCCACAGCCCGAACCCAGTCGATCCGTTCACCGGGTCGAGGGCGGAGCCCTTGGAGGCGCGGCGCTTCGAAGCGCACCAGCTCGCCGCCCTCGAGCGCCGGTCGAAGCCGGGCGGCGGTCTTGTACAGGGTGTCTCCCTCGGGCATCGTCACAGGATGCCGCCGCCAGCCGCCGACGCCACCTCGGTCGTGGCACACTGAGGGTCCCCGCATGCGGCGGGCGCGAAGCGGGTACCGCTACCACGGTCCCGCCGTGAACCCAGGAGCACCGATGCCTACCGAAGTAGCACTCGCACGAGCCAGGATGCTGGCCGACAACCTGATGATCTCGGAAATTCCTGATCTGCGCTCGCGGGTGGCAACCCGGCTGGCCGAGCTGGAGTCCAGCCCGGAATCGGGCCGGGCGCACCGCCTGGCGGAGCAGATCTCACAACTGCTCGACGAAGCGGAGGGATTGGACGACGCTCAGCGGGCGCTGCTGCGAGGAGCGGTGGAGTACTTCGTGCTCGAGGACGATTTCGAACCGGGTCTGCAGGACGACGCCGAGGTCGTCCGTTCGGTCAGGGCCGAACTGGGCCTTACCGAGGTACCCGACCTTTTGGCAGCCGATGCCGCCGAACCCGAGAAGCGGTCCGCCCCCGCAGTGCTGCCGGCCGACGAGGAAGCGCTCGAACTGATTGAGGACGATCGCGATCAGGTGTTCGAGGACTCGCCAGAGCTGTGAGCGACCAGGGAGCGGGCGGCGAAGGTTCGTTCGGCGAGGTGGAGGTGGTCCACCCGTCGGCCAACGGCAACCCCTTGGCCGAGTCGGGTTGGCTCAGCCCTGAGCGGCTGGGTTCGGCCCGTGACTCGGTGCCGATGGTGTACGTCAACGCCGTGCCGGTTCGGGTCAACACCGCCGGCGAGGTGGTTGAGGTGGGCCTGCTGTTGCGCATGTTGCCCGACGGCTCGATGAGCCGGGCGGTCGTCTCCGGGAGGGTCCTGTACGGGGAGCGGGTGCGCGACGCCCTGCTGCGGCACCTTGCCAAAGACCTGGGGGCCGACGCCGAGCCCCGGCTGCCGGCCTCGATTGCCCCCTTCACCGTTGTGGAGTACTTCCCGGACCGGGAGGTCACCGGCTTCCACGATCCTCGCCAGCATGCGATCAGCCTGGCCTACGTCGTGCCGGTTGGCGGCCCGTGCTCGCCGGCCCAGGATGCCCTCGACCTTGCCTGGATCACCCCCGAGGAAGCAATCTCAGTGGCGACCGGCGGCGAGATGGCCAACGGCCAGGGACGCCTCATCCGCATGGCACTCGCCCACGCAGCCGCCCTGCCCTGACCGACGGGCCTGCCCCGATCATGACGTTGCGTCGCAACGGCGCCGCCCTGATCGGTGGCCTGCCAAGCTGACGGCGTGTCCATCAACTCCACGCTCGATCCGCTGCGCTCCGAACTCGACCGGTTGGACTACCTGGCCGACGAGGGCCTGGCAATGGCCCTGTTCTTGGCCATGCGGCTGAGCCAACCGCTCCTGTTGGAAGGCCCTTCCGGCGTGGGCAAGTCCTCCGCCGCCACGGCGCTGGCCGCTGCGCTGCGCACCCCGCTGATCCAATTGCACTGCTACGAGGGCAGCACCGCCGACGACGCGCTCTATCGGTGGAACCGGCCCAGACAGGTGCTGGCGCTCCGGCGGGCCGAGGCCACAAACGACCTTCCCACCGACCAGGCACAGGACGTCAGCCCGGCAGCGACGCCGGCGACGTCGCTGGACGACCTCTTCACCGCGGACTTCCTCATCGACGGGCCGCTGCTGCGTGCGGTTCGCCACGACGACGAGGTGCCAGCTGTACTCCTGATCGATGACGTCGATCGAAGCGACGCTCGCTTTGAGGCCCTGTTGGTGGAGTTTCTCGGGCAGATGTCGGTGACCGTGCCCGAAATCGGCACGTTTGGCCCCAAGGTTCCGCCGATCGTCATCATTACGTGCAACGGCAGCCGTCCGCTCAGCAACGCACTCAAACGGGGCTGCCACTACCACCGGATGGAGCACCCGTCGGTCGAACGAGCGGTCGAGATCGTCCGCCGCCGAGTGGGTGACGCCGGGCTGCCGCTGATCGAGGCAGCAACCGCATTCGTCTTCGAGGTACGGACACTCGACCTGGACTACCCGCCAGGGCTGGCCGAGTCGATCGACTGGGTCGCAGCCCTCACCGCACTCGGCCTCGTCGAGTTCGAGACGAACGTTGCCCGCTCTACTCTGGGCTCGATCGCCAAGACCCCCGAGGACCTCGAGGCGATCGGCTCTGCGCTGGACGGGCTGGCCGATTCGCCCTGATCAGCGCACCACGGCGCATGAGATAATGAGGCCATGTTCCGCCACGTGCTGCTGCTGACCATGCGAGATGACGCCGACGACACCCAGGTCAACGCCTTGGTGGACGCGCTGCGTTCCCTTCCCGCCCAGATCCCCGAGATCGTCTCCTACCGAGCGGGCCGGGATCTGGGGCTCCGCGACGACACCGCCGACGTGGCCATCGTGGGCGAGTACGCCGACGAGGCCGCTTGGCGCGCCTACCTGGCCCATCCCGCGCACAGGGCCGTCGTCACCGATCACGTGGAACCGCTGGTCGCGCACCGCCAGTCGGTTCAGTTCCACGACTGACGGCGCCACAGCGACGCCACCCTATGTGGTGCGGCATCCGGTTCCTCAAGATCGTCGAGGGTCACGATGATTCCGGAAGGGAGCGCAGAAACCGTCCGGCACCCGTCACGAGCACACCCGGGGGCAGGCGGCCGATCAGGCCACGGTCGGAGGTGACGACCGTTGTTTCAGGATGGTCGCCGTAGCGGGCCTCCACTTCCTCGACGATGCGATCGTCGGCGGCGTCCCGGCCCTTCCGTCGGGCATAGAGCACTTCGAGGTTGCCGCCGGCCGCCGCCGAGATCGCGTCATCGGGCGATCCGTCGAACACGAGCGCCAGCGCAGCGTCGATCGACCGGGCCCAGCGTCCTACCCGTTCGGCCAGCCGCGCGGCCGCTGCGGACGGGTCGTTCCACCACCCGTCGGCAGCAGATCCCATCACGTTGTTACCGTCGATCACCCAGAGTGGCGTGGACTGTCCCTCCGCCACCGTGTGCTCCACCCCCGGGCGCTCCACCCCCGCGTCTTCCGCCCCCGTATTCACCGTTGGGCCACCGAGACCTCTCGCCCGCCGGTGACCGACAGCAGCTCGCCATAGCTGGTGCGGTACACACTCTTCGGGGTGCCTGCCGCCGCCCAGAGCTCGCCGACCTCGCTGAGCGAGCGATCGACCAGCACGGTGAGGCCGCGGGGTAGCCCGGCGGGGCTCACACCGCCGATGGCAAAGCCGGTGCCGGACCGCACGGAATCCGCATCGGCCCGCCCGATCGTGGCGCCGTCGAGGGCGGCCCCCAACGCCTCGGTGTCCACCCGGTCGTCGCCGCCCATCACCACAATGATGGGTGCGCCGTCGGCGAGAAACACCAGGGTCTTGGCGATCTGGGCCTGCAACACGCCCAAGGCCGCCGCCGCATCGGCGGCAGTGCGGGTCGACTCGTCAAAGTGCCGAACCTCGGCGTCGATCCCGGCCGCGTCGAGGGCCTCAACCACCCGGGCGACGCTGCCGGACGTGCTCGCCGTTGGGGCGACACCTGCGTTCGTAGAGGTTTCGTTGCTCATCATCGAATGATCCCATGTTCAGCGACCGTGCGGCCGATCCCGGGCAGCCGCTCACGTCTCAAACGGGTTGATCACCAACAGACCGACAAACCGGTCAAAGTCGGCCACGTTTCGGGTGACCAAGGCCATGTCGTGCGCCAGCGCGGTCGCTGCGATGAGGGAGCCGGCAAGCGGAGCAGGATCGGGCACGTGGAGCGACGCCGCCAGAGCGGCGACCTGACCGTCGATCGGGAGCATGCGTCTCGCAAACGTCGGCATCACCGCCTCCGAGAGCCAGGTTCGCAGGACACTTCCGGTTGCCCGGTCACGCCGTTCCGCGAGGAGCACGCCAAGCTCCAGTTCACAGAGCGACATCGTCGACAGATACATCTCCGTCGCCGGCACCCCGTCCGCCCAACCGATCAGACCCGGATCGGCCTGTGATCGGGATTTGCGAAGCTCCGACACGATGCAGGTATCGAGGACAAACATCAGTCAAACATCGCGGGCGTGCCGTGCTCGCGGGAGCGTGGCGGGTCGAACTCGATGTCACCGATACCCTCGGGCAGGGACAACAGCTCGGCGACGTTGGCTTCGCCGTCGGCGAGACGGCGGTAGTCCTCGATGGTCAACAACACGTGCGCTGGTCGCCCTCGATCGGTGATGTACACCGGACCGTGAGCCGATGCCCGCTTTGCTGCACCCGTGTCGTGGTTGAACTCCCTACTGGTGAATTTGGTCGGTGACATGACCTCTCCCTTCCCTGCCTGCCCAATGTAGCAACGTTGCTGCTTTTGATCACCGCAGATCGAACCCTCAGCCAGCTCCTCGCCATCGCGCCGTCGCTATAGCGTCAACTGAATGTCGTGGAGGAGCGAAGCGAAGGTCGAGGAGTACTTGGGCCGGGTGTGCCAGCTGGAGGCAACGCAATGATCACAGCCCTGAGCTTCGATGCCGACCAGACGCTGTGGGACTTCGACGCCGTGAAACGTCGGGCACTTCGGGCGACCATCGCCGAGATGGAGCGGCGCGGCGACGTGCCGGCCGGCGCCGTCACCCCCGAGGCGATGGACCAGGCGCGGGACGTGCTGGTTCAGCGGTTCCGCGGCGCCACCCACCGGCTCGAGGAGGTGCGGGAGCGGTCCTTTGCCGAGGTGCTGACTGCGCAAGGCCACCCAACGCCCGATGCCGCGGCGGCCGTCCTCGTCGAGCACTACATGAACATCAGGTTCAACCAGATCGAGCTGTTTGCGGACGTCGCCCCGGCGATCGCCTTGCTGAAGGGCCGCTATCGACTGGGTCTGCTCAGCAACGGCAACACCTACCCGGAACGGTGCGGGCTCCACGACACCTTTGACGCTGTGGTGCTCGGCCCCGACCACGGGTTCGAAAAGCCGGACCCCCGGGCGTTCGCCATGGTCGCATCCCAGCTGGGGGTCGACGTCACCGAGATCGCCCACATCGGCGACGACTGGGACCACGTCGAGGGCGCCAACGCAGCCGGTGCCACCTCGATCTATCTCAACCGAACCGGTGATAACCCCGGGTTCCGATCCGACGCAGACCATGAGGTGCGCGACCTCAACGAACTGGTGCGGCTCCTCGGGTCGCTGCCATTCAGTTGAGCCAAACCGAGCGGCCCGTCCACCCGCAGCAATCTTCTCTGCCCGCCAAATCGACGGACGCTGGTCGCCTTGCTGACCAACGAGGCCGGCGTTTGGGGCACACTTGACCAGGATGACCAGACGACGAAGTGCTCGAATCAGTGACGGTGCGTGGGACGCAATGCTTGAAGCACTTGCTGTTTTCTACTGGTACAAGCGCGACCTCGAGCGGTTCCTACGAAGTGCCCTCGCCGACCACCCCGAGGTTCTCTCCCGTATTAGCTTCGAAGCATCCTCAAAGCGACAGGTCGCAGTCGAAGTCGTCACCCAACTTCAGACCAATGAATCTCGATACCAAGAGACCGCCCTCGACCTGCTCGAACGCCTGGCTGACTACCCCGACGCTTTTGACGGCCTCGCACGAACGGAAGACGGGCCCTCCAAAGTCAAGGTTGCGCAAGCAGCCCTGAGGGCGGTCCAGGCTGTAACGAGCCAGAACCGCGATCTTCTCAATGCCCGAGACGAGACGCTTCGGCGGATTCAAGATGATCTCGAACAATCAGCTACGCGACGTACGCACGAGGCGGTGCTGGCTGAACTCAATGCTGAATTTATGGTCTTGCACTCCCAGAAGACAGACCCACAAGGTCGAGGCATTGAATTCGAGCGGCTCTTGGAGCGGCTATTTGCCCTGCACGATCTCGATCCAAGGGCTGCCTACAACATCGACCACGAACAGGTTGATGGCGCATTCACGTTTCGCACCGATGACTACCTGATGGAAGCAAAGTGGTGGAAGGTACCCGTCGACCCCAGGGAACTCAATCACTTCCGCGCCAAAGTTGAATCGAAGGCAGCCAACACTCTCGGCCTCTGCATCTCAATATCGGGTTTTACGGAGGGCGCACTCCTCAAGAGAACGGAGCGCTCTCCGCTGATCCTCATGGACGGGGCTGATCTAGTCGCCATCCTGGAGAACCGGATCTCGCTCGCAGAAGTTCTCGAACGAAAGCGTCGGCATGCCGTCGAGACCGGCAACCCGTTCTATTCCGTCAGAGAAATGCACGGCTGAGATCCTTTCGTCGCGTGTCGTGCGCCAGTTGGTAGGGACCAGTTTTGGGGGGTTGCGCCACCTGGTA